>CAYJLQ010000005.1:0-25546 GCA_964370725.1 uncultured Treponemataceae bacterium | reverse complement strand
GGAGTTTTGCCTTCTTCGATGGCCTTTGTTTCTGTTGCTGTTCCGTATTCATCGGTACCGCATACATACATTGTATCATAGCCACGGCTTCTACAAAAGCGTGCAAAAACGTCTGCTGACAATACTTGAATTAAATTTCCTAAGTGTGGAATATTATTTACATAGGGTAGTGCTGAGGTTATAAGTCTTCTATTCATAATACAGTAGTGTACTATGTTTTAGATTTTTTTGCAACCATCTTTTTTTTGCCTGGTTTTAGGGTAAGAGAAATACTTTTTTCAGTTTCGTATCCTGGGGATAAGTCAATGTCCCAATAAATTATACCAGTGTGTGCTTCATATTGACCTTGGAAAGAATCTTCTTGTCCTAATCTATATGTGTAGTATGGTTCCATTGTAAAACCACTTTGTTCATTCAATTCAAAATTAAAAACCATGTTAGCATTTGTATCTTCTAGTTGTATGTGTGAAACATTGTCTTTATATGCTGATAATTTTTCAGTATTTGGCTCTTCTCGATGATTTGCGCTAACTATTTCAGCTTTTACAGAATCTGCCTTAGAAAAAGAAATATTATTTTCAACTGCGAACTTCGCTTTTACGTTCTTGTCTCCATCATTTTTTATAATGTATTGAACATAAATGGTGTTTTCATTTAAGCTATAATTTTTTCTAATTGTAATAGGGATTTTTTCTTCTCCCCATAGACAGCTAGCGGTAAGACGAATATTACTTTTAGCCCTGCTAAAATGAACTTCATTATATACTAGTGTTTCAAATGAAGTAGTATTAAGCGATTTTCCTGTACTTATTTTGTTATAATCCGTTTTTGACAAAAGGTGGTCAACAAACATTTTTTTAGGATATAAGTCACATATTTTATCAATTTTTTGTATACGCTTACTTGCAAGGCAATAGTTTGTTGAACTTTCATTTATGTCTAGTTCGAAAAGCATGCCTCCTTTTTGTGAAATAAAGGCATTGTAAGTATTAAAAAAGCATAAATATTCCCTGTTACCATCATGGTTAAAGTCGAATGAACTTGTATTTTCCTTAAAGCCATCGGCTTCGCGAATTGTTTTTTCTGCTAAAAGTAAGCTATTGTATGCATCCTGTAAAAGCTTTTTATCACGTATTCCACCTTTACCGGTGAAAATATATGCAGAATGATTTTGTGCTTCAAATAAAAGTTCACGGGCTGCTTTTTTTCTAACCTTATCGTTTCGGCATTGGCTTACTAAGCTACTGGTATACATCATTCTTGAATACAGGGCTAGTGCCTCTGGGTATACTGCTAAAAAGTCACGTACAGTTGGATAGATATCCTGTGTTAGAATATTTGTATGAGCTACACAAGGTTCTGTTGCCCATACCGAAATATCGGAACTACAGCCCGATGGAATATATGACTTATGGCGTGTAGTATTTGACTTTAAGAAAGCGTATGGTAGCACAAATGTTATTTCATTATCATCTTTTATATTTGTTAAAAGTTCATCAAACCATTTTTCATTTATAAGTTCTAAAAATGAGTCGGGTGAAAAAAATCCGGAAATAACACTGTCAGACTCTGAGTTTTTTATATTATGTAAAAATTTTATATATTCTCTAGGAGACTGTCTTATGTGTGGGCGACAGTTTTGGTGTAGGGGAAGTACGGTGATAGTTCTTCCCAAGTCTTCTACAATGTGAGGTGTAAATGACGACTGAGGATTTATTTGTCTATGAGGAATAATTCTAGAATCTAAAAATGTGTATTCCATAACGCAGGTGTTTAATGATGAAATGAGGGAAGGATCCCAAATGCTTTCGTTTAAGAAAATTCCTCGTGGCTTTTTTCCAACCATTTTGCGAATTAATGTTGTAAGATTTTCTACCTGTGTTACTCTGTCGGCTGGTAAAATTAAGGGTAGAATGGGTTCATAATATCCACCGCTTAATAGTTCAATTTGCCCAGAATCTGTTTTTTCTGAAAGTATTGTTATTACTTCTGGATGGTTATTTCTAAGCCATTCTAAAACTACACCTGGAATAAAAAGGGTGAGGCGAATTGAGGGGTGAGAACATATAAATGTAAAAATTTTCTTATACTTGTTTTGATATAGTTCTTTTATATTAGATACAATTCTAGACCCGTTATTTGAGAAGTTAATACCAAAACATAAATTTACACAATTCATTTACACTTACATAATATACTAAAAATGATATTTATTAAAGTAAAAAAAAGCATTTTTTTAGAAATTAATAAAAAAACTTTTCATTAAGCCAAGAAACATTCCATCCATACAATGCAAGAATTACACAAGCAAATGTAATGAGCATTAGTGCAACTGTGTTAAAGTGTGGAGAAATAACTACTGATGTATTTTTTCTGTTTATACAATAGAGCAAAAATACTAAAAGATAAAACGCATTTACTGTTGTAAAACCAATTATAAGCGAATTTAATAAGCTTGAGCCTTCTCCCAGTGCTAAAAAGATTGCAAAAAAAGCAAGAGTAAATTCTCTTGTGCTTGGTTTTAAGAATGACGGCCACACTTTTTCTAAAACCACTGACATGAGTACTAAAATAATCAATAACACTAACGGGAATACAAGTTGAAAGTTATACGGGACCAAAACAAAACGTAAGAGCACCCACATAAGTAGTAATGAAACAATAACGCTTACAAGTGTTTTTAAATAAGCTGTAATAATACCAGAAATATTGTCTGGCGATTCCATTAAATCTTTAATACCTATTCCGTAAAGTAAGCAGGCAGAAGATATTATAAGATACATAAACATGGTTTGAAAAATCATTTTTCCACCTCCTCTTTAGTATGTAATAATGATGGGAGTATTACCATGAATATTGCAAGTATAACTAATCCACCAGGAATACTTGTCCAGAAAAAAGCGTATCCTTCAAAAACTTTAATAGGGAAGTCTATTATTTTAAGTCCACTTGAAATTGGGTATGACAATGTTCCGAATGAAAGAAACTCTCTTATAACAAAGAATAGCAATGAAAGCGCTGCTAGTATAAATAATATTTTAAAAGACTGCCGACGTTTTTCTTGCGGAGTTTCTGTTTCTCTTGCAACGAGTGAATCAAATGTTAAAAATGACAGTGGTATTAAGTAAATTATAAACCCTAGTGATAAGCCAATGAGTGGTGAAAAGAACATAATTCCTTGGTGAAATAGTACTGTAATTGATGCAGCACAAAGAACCATTAATGCTGTTTTCCATGTGCTATCTAGCGTTCGAATATAATATGAAAAGCAAATGCTAGATGAAAAAATTACTATTAATGCTGTTATGAGTATAATACCATATGCAAGGTATGGTGGAGAAGGTAGAAATATAGCAAGGTTAGTAACAATGTACATTACTGTATTTTTTTTTGTCATTATTCTGTGTCTCCTTGGCTTGTATATTCTGTAAGTACATCAGTAATACTTTTTTCCCAATAGGCAATTTGATTATTGCTTAAGCCATGATTTGCTTTAAGCTCATTGTCTCCAAAGCCAGGATATCCAATCATAGTTGCTTTATTATTTTCAAATAAAAAGACTGTTGGAACAGGGCCAGATAAACCCATTATGCGCATAATACATGCATAGTGAGTTGTATTATTCCTAGTTTTAACTGAATAAAAGTGAGCTGTTGTTGAAAGCGTGCTTTGTACTGTAACTGGGCTTTCTACTGTGTATGTTTGTTCTGCATACATATCTAAAATTGTTTGTACTTGAATAATAAATGAATCATCAGTTTTTTGTTTTAAGGGTATTGTTAAAAAGAAAACAAGTACAACAATGAGGGTAAAAACTATAAGAGAATATTGAATCTTTTTTTTATCACTTCGTTTCATTTCTACCTCCCTGCTTCTTGTTCTTGTGTAAATGATTTTTTAAGATGTGAAACATAACACACTGTTTCAACTTGTAAAATTATAGGACACAGTATGTTTAATACTAGCACAACAAAAATTATACCTATTGATGATGTTCCTGCTCCACAAATAAAGAACGCAAGTATACCTGATGCAATACCATATATAATTTTTCCTAGAATTGTTAATGGCGTTGTTCCAAACCAACTTAATAAGAAAAAGGCTGAAAACATTGATCCACCAGTAAAAAGTGCAAGTAAAATATCACCACTGCCAATAATATCTGCGTAAGGATATAAGCTAAACATATATACTAGAAATGCGTAAATAAATAAATATACGGTCGGTAAAATGAAATCTATTGTTTTTGTTAAAAAAAGAAAAATTGAAGCAAGTAATGTAAAAACATTAAAGCGAAAGGCTGGAATGCTTGAACCGGAATCCCAGAAAAGCGTTACATATCCTTCTGGAACAGATATACCTAATCTATTAAAGATAGCAGTATTTAAAAAGCTGGTTATTCGAATATCAAAACGTGATACAGTTAGTACACCATCGCTAAAAAGTTGTGCACCCATGTTTTGTTGTTGAAGTGTTTCTGGCTCTATAAGAAATGTAGGAAAATATTCAGGAGCTACAAAATACAGAACAATAACTGTTAAAGCTATAGTATTTACCCATGATTGTGCAAAGCTCATAAAAATCATTCGTTCAAAAAAAAGTATTACAAGAGTAATTAAAAAAGCGGCTATTGGAATATATCCTGTAGGGACAAGTAGCCCAATTATTAGTCCTTGTAATACAGTAGACCAAGAAAGCTTAAATCCTTTTTTGTGAATGAGATTAAACAATAATTCTGAGCACAATGCTGCTAATTGTATTAAAAATAATAGTTGCAGTGATTCAATGCTCGATGTAACTGCTAACATAATTATATGCGGCATAAGGCAAAGAATTAATACTTTTATCATTTCATTTATTGATAAGTGTGAACTACAAAATGGTGCTAACGTGAGGGTACTATATTTTTGTCGCATTTTCATCCTCTTTTATTTGTGCAATAGTTTGAAACAAGGGTAATCGAGAAGGGCACGTTGTATTGCAAAGCGCACATTCGTCACAAAATTTTGCAGACATGCGAATCTCATCATGTATTTTAAAACCATTTACATTATGACTATATAGTACATCGGGTAAAAGGCCTGCTGGGCATGATCGTCTACATAGACCACAATGTATACAAAGAGATTGTGTTTGGTCTGGAAGGGTATCAGATGACAGTAATGAAATGCTTTTTAAGTATTTTGTTACTGGAATACTTAAATCATTTATTGCCTTGCCTTTTAATAATCCATTAGTTACAATTTTCGAAGGTATTTTTTCTGTACCGCCTGTGAGTTCTAATAGCTGTCTAATTGGTGTTCCTATTTTAACTGAAAACATTTTAGATTCATGCAAGGCAGGTCCATTAACTTCAACATAGGTGTGAGTTACAGGCAGCGAAAATACAATGCCACGGTAAATTGATAATGCGGTTGTTGTATCGATGCAAAGTCCTAAGTTTGCAGCAATTTCTAAGGAATTAGCTTGCTTATATTTTTTCATAAATGCATTTAATTTTATTGGAGAAGCATTTGGATAAAGGCTTGAATCTACTGGGATAAAAAAATGTTTTGTTTCTTCTAATATTTCAGCAATTTCTGGGTTTTCTGTATAGTTTTTAGCTTTATTGCTACAAAAAAATACAATTTCATCCGCATTCATAGCTCTTGCGCATATAGAACACCCTTCAAAAATTTCTTTTTCGTACATTTCAATAATAGTTTTGCTAACAGACGTACTTGGGTCAAAGTCAAATAATAGAACACCAAGTGTTTTTTTATTTATATCGAGCCTTTCAATTTGTTCTGCTAAAGAGGCTCCTTTTGTGTCTACTGTATTGATAATACCTTGTTGTCTAATTTGTGAAACAATTCTTGATGATGTATCATATTTCCAACTACGATTTTTTGTTTCCTTGCCTGTGTAAGTAAAGCTACCTTGCAATTGTATTACAATACATTCTGCATTTGTGCCATTAGGCATAGTGCGTTCTTCTAAAGAGTGTACTGTGCCTGGAATTGGAGAATGAATTGTTATGCCGCTTGCTTTATGAGTTGCAATGATTTGTCCTTCTTGAACAATATCACCAATGCCAACTATTGGTGTACAAAGTGTTTGTTCATCTTGGATTAGTGAAACATATGCCATTGATGGCATGTATGCAGACTCTATTTGTTTGTATGAGTATTGTGGGAAGTAAAAATCTTCATTTCTTTCAACCATATTTTAGCGCCTTTTTAGTAATTGCATTATGAATACATATGCATAATACATAAAGATTAATAATAAAAAAATTAAACCGCCACGAGCCGATACGGCTGTTCCACTTGAAGCATATTCTATTCTTGTAAAGCCGTCTTGGCTTGCCAAAAGCTTTTCAGCTCCCGCATCAGTAGAGGCTAGTGCAGAACTAAGAATACGTTGTATATACGCATCATCAAAAATTGCTACAACCTCTTTTCGTTCTTCAAGCGCGTATCCATTTTTTACATAATCTGTTCGTTCAATAGTGTCACCTGGTTTAACCATTTTTGCTTCATTGTTGCTCAATACAATAAATGGATAGGTTTCAAAATGCCAAGCAGTACTTATAAAATCTGTAAAATCTGGTAATATTTTTTCATCTTCTACAAGTAGAATTTTTTCATATGAATTTGCAGAAAAATTTCCGCTAACAGTATACCCCGAAGGAGAGGGGAATTGCAAGGCTTTTTCTGTGTTTTTTACACCTGGTTGTATATTAATTAGTGCAAAGAGTGTTAATAAAAATAGTACAACTAAACTGCTTATAGATACAAGTTTATTAAAGCGAATTGTAATTGACTTTGCTGTATGAATTCGAATTGGTTGAAAAAAAGATGCACTGTATCTTTGTAAGGTAAGGTAGTAATTACAGTATGCAAGTGAAACTGCTGTAAGAGATGTAAAAATTAATAATAGCATGCCCTTAAAGCCCAGTAAAATTGAGCCAATACATAAAAAACTAAGTGCTATAATACAAAAAATATTTCGCATAATTTGTTGTTTAAAATGATCTCTACCCCAAATTCTTTGTGCATAAAAAACTGCAATTGAAAAAATGCAAACACTTGCTGCTATGTGGTAATATGGCGCTACAAGTGTATAAAGCAAAAAAGGCCCTTGTATGCATGCGAAGAATACTTTATTTTTACAATAATAAAACAAAAAAGATGCAAGAATGAAACTAATAATAAATGGAAGAGCGGGTAAATGTGCTTGAGTATCAAGTCCCCAAGTAAAGCTCGTTTTAGATAGTATTTTTTGAATATCTCTTTGATATTCATCAGGAATATAGTAAAGATTATAGTTTTTATCTTTGTCAAAAAAAAATGATGTTTGTAGTTGCTCGTATGAAAATCCTGATGTTAGGCTATAGTATTGAACTGGAGCCAATGGGGAAGCTTTAGGAAAGTGAGCATGGTCTGGGTATAATACATTATCTATTCCATTTGAAATTAAGGCTTCTTTTACATCTTGTACAGGTACAGAAACATCAACATATAGCAAGTTATATTTTTCCCAAATTTGAGAAGTAGGCACAATGCGAAAGAGATAGAGTACACATAATGATAGTAGCGCAATACCTATTGCACCATAAAACAAGCCAGTTTTATTCATGAACATCCGGATATTATTATAAATATTAAAGGGTAGAAAAGCCTATCCCAACAAAGAATCCTAAAAGACATCCAATCGCTACTTCAAGCGGTTTATGTCCGTGAACTTCTTTGATTCGTTTGTATTCAATGATATCCTTTGATTGTAGCGCTTTTCCAATTTCATTAATTGATTGTGCTTGTAAACCACTTGCGCGTCTTACACCAAGGGCATCTCGAATTACAACTAAACTAAAACAGCAGGCCAATACAAAAATATCAGTGTTAACACCAGATGAAACACCAATTGAAGTTGTTACAGAGCATACTAAGGCTGAATGGCTAGAAGGCATTCCCCCTGTTCTCCAAAATAGAAGAGCAATTAATTCACGTATATCTTTAATTTTTCCTAAGAGTAATGCTACAACAGTTTTTATAAATTGGGCAGAAAGCCAACTAAGAATGCCTGATAGAAAAACCGGATTTTGTAACAATAAGCTTACTTGTTCTTTTGTATTTGCAAACATACAATACATTTTACTTGTAATACAAGTTTTGTCTAGTAGTTTACTTGCTAAAATGAGTTTTTTTATTGTATAATAACAATTGGTATGACATTTTATGAATTTAGCATTGGCACTGATGATGTAGACAGGCGAATTGACAGAATTATTAGAAAGTTTTTAAAAACTGTTCCTCTATCAGTTGTGTATAAAAATTTACGAAGTGGATTTATACGTGTTAATGGTAAAAAGATAAAAAATGATTACCGTATGCTTGCAAATGACATACTTTTTATTGAAAAAAATTTCTATGATAAATCTGAAAAAGTTGATATTAAATCTTCTAGTGAAAGAAAATCAATACTTAACACAATACATTATGATACCGTTTTTGAAAATAACTACATTAAGATAATAAACAAACCTTACGGTATAAATGTACAGTCTTCAAGTGCTTCTGATGTATCACTTGATACCCATATTAAGGCCGAATATGAAAAGCGAATAAGAACAGGTTTAGTCGAAGAGTCGTTGTCATTTGCGCCCGGACCTTTGCATAGATTGGACAAACAAACAACAGGTCTATTGGCTTTTTCTCAAAATTTACAAGGTGCGAGATACTTTAGCGAAGCTATTTCAAGCCATAGAATTACAAAGCAATATTTATGTATTCTTTCAGGTACTTTAGAAAACGAAGCAGTATGGGAGCATGCTATTGAAAAAAATAATGATGATAAAAAAAATGGCTTTTCTACAGTAACTGTGCATGATGTACACAAGTCTTCTGACAAAGCAAAGTATGCAAAATCTTTTGTAAGTTCGTTAGATGTTGGAACGTACAATGGGGAGCCTGTAACCCTAGTAAAAATTCGCATTGAAACTGGTAGGACACATCAGATTAGAAGTCAAGCTGCATATAGTGGTTTTCCCTTACTTGGTGATACTGCCTATGGGTATAGTGGTAAGTGCGATAGCATTTTTCTTCATGCATGGATCTTGGAGTTTCCCAATGATAATCCGCTAGATATTCCGACAACACTTTGCGCAGAAATACCAAAATCTTTTAAGAATTTTCTTGTTAATCACTTGTGCCAAAGTACCATTCCATCGTATAATTAGACATAATGGAATTCTTTAATAATATTGTATCATTTTTTACTAGCTGTACTGTTCTAGCACTTGTAGGTCCTAGCGGAACGGGTAAAAGCTTTCGCGCAAAACTCTTAGCACAAAAAAATAATGTCGATGCTATTATTGATGATGGCTTACTTATCCAAGATGATAAAATTTTAGCAGGCCATTCTGCAAAACGTGAAAAAACATTTTTAGCAGCTGTACGTGTTGCTCTTTTTGATGATAAAGCTCACCGTGATGAAATTGCAAAAGCTATAAAAAAACACAATCTAAAAAAAGTACTTATTTTAGGTACATCCGACAAAATGGTAGGTAAAATCGCAATGCGTTTGCAGCTACCTGTTCCCTCTAAAATAGTTAGAATTGAAGATATAGCGAGTCAAGAAGATATTGAAAGAGCTATTCGTTCAAGAACCGTTGAAGGTAAACATGTAATTCCTGTTCCTTCTCTTGAAATAAAGCGAAACTATCCTCAAATATTTTATGATTCAATTCGTGTAAAACTTGCAAAAAAACTCCCGGTTATAACGCCAAATAATACTAAGGTTTTTGAAAAGTCTGTAGTTCGCCCTGAGTTTTCAAAAAAAGGGCGTGTAAGTATATCTGAAGCTGCATTGAGTCAAATGGTAATGCACTGCGTAAGTGAATATGATTCAGAAGTGAATATAAAAAAAATAACTATTAAAACAAACTCTCAAGGCTATAAAATTATTATTACAACCGATGTTCCATTTGGAACACAGCTTGCGGGAAAAATTCATAGTTTACAAAAATACGTAATTGAAAATATTGAACGCTTTACAGGTATCTACATAGAAGAGGTAAATATTATTGTGGATAAAATTACACGGTAAATTACTTAGTGTTCTTTTGATTGTGACGTGCAAACTTTCTAGGTTTTCTTTGTTGTCGTACAGGAACGCCAAGTTGTTTTAATGATGACTGAATAGCAAACTCTAATTCTGTTCTTTGTGGATTCATTGGTAAAACAAAATTTCTACAAGCCTTCCATGTTGAAGTATATAAATCATGAACTAATGCTTTATTTTGTATGTCAAAGTCCACATTTGTAATAAGCTTTACAAAGTCAAATATAATAAATGTTAAACGTTCTCCTAACCTTGCTGTTTTAGGAAGATTGTCGAGTTTTTGAAGGCTTACAAAATAATCATTATAAAATGCTTTGTTTTCAAGTAAAACATTATTTGCAGCTGGTTGCAAGTATGCAAAAAGATTGTTTTCTATTGCTTGTTTAACAATTTCATGCGCACTACCTGAGTTAATGATTTTTAGTAATTCTTCTGTAAGCCTAGAAGCAGAAATGTTTGCTAGAAGGTGAGATTGTTTTTTTATTTTACTACGAACTATGTATGGTAGTGTAAAACCTGTAGTTGATGCATATTTAACTGCTCTAAGCATTCTTACAGGGTCTTCAATAAATATTTTTTTCAGTGGAATTACTGGAACAATTTTTTGCTTTTGTATATCTTTTACGCCATTAACATAATCAATAATATGATTTTTTAGTGGATCATAGAAAAGGGCATTCATTGAAAAATCTCTTCTGTACACATCTTCGTCCATGTTTCCAAAAACATTTTCAGAATCTTCATTGTGTTTAGAACGAAACGTTGTTACTTCAAAAATTGTATCACCGTAAAAAATGTGTACAATTCTAAAACGCTTTCCAATTATGCGAGAGTTTCTAAATATTTTTTTTATTTTAGTAGGGGTCGCATTTGTTACGAGGTCAAAATCTTTTGGTTCCTTGTGTAAGAGTAAATCTCTAACAGCGCCACCAACAATATATGCTTCAAAACCATAATCACGCAATTGGCGAATAGTTTTAATAGCATTTTGATCTATAAGAGAATTTTTTATACAATGTTCTTTTTCTGTGTAAATGACGGCTGTCTTAATTGGCCGCCCTTTTTTGTTTTGCGAATATCTATAAAGCACGTATGTATATAATAGACTTTTGTATTGAAATCGTCAAGTACTATATGCTTTGAATCCATTCGAGGATATCTGCATACACTTCATCACGATTAGTTTCTGAGAGCATTTCGTGTCTTCCATCTTGATAATATTTTTCATCAACTCTTTGAACATCATGCTTTCGATACATTGTTGCAAGTTTTTTTATACTTTTTGTGTAAGCGCCTACTGGGTCGCCTGTGCCTGCAAAGAGAAGTATAGGTATATTTTTTCTAACCTTGCGTATGTTTTTTTCAGTGTGTATTGTATTTAACCCATGGGTTAAATCTGCAAAGAATCCTGCGCTACAAATAAAGCCACAATTTGGATCTTCTATATAGCTTTTAACAGATTCTTCGTTTCTTGATATCCATGCTTTTTCTGAAGTAGGGTTTTGAATTTTTTTGTTATACGAACCAAATGTGAGCGTGTCTAAAAATGGTGAAGGGTGAGTGTCACCTTTTATTTTGATGATGATGCGCGCTACTGCTTCTCCTAATGTTGTTAGAACTGGATTTGGCCCCGCAGTTCCTGATAAAATACATGCATCAACTTCATCGCCAAATTGTTGAATAAAACTTTGTGAAATAAATGATCCAAAAGAGTGCCCTAATAGTAGTGTTTTTACGCCTGTGTATTCTTTTTTTGCATACTCGATAACATTTCTTAAATCTAATACAACTCGTTGAAACCCATTTGTTTTTGTAATATATCCGAGTGTGCCATTTTTTTCAGCTGTTTTTCCATGTCCTCTATGGTCGTGTACAAAAACTATGCAATCATTTTCACATAAAAACTGTGCAAAGTTTTCATATCGCTCTGCATGTTCAGCCATTCCGTGGCTAATACAAACAATATATTTTGGTAGCTTTTTTATTAGTGATTTTGACTGCCATTTGTGTACAGCTATTTCAAATCCGTCATCCATTACTATATATTCAAGGGTTTTTTCAATTGTGGTTTTTGGCATATGCTCTCTTCCTCCTAGCAATAAGTATATCACACTTTTCTTTTTGGTGGGATTTTTTTTCTTCGAATGTGCCAAATGGCACATGTAAAAAAAAGGAATTATAGCTACAATGCAATCTAAAATAGAATTGGGCTAGTTTTGTTCAAAATGCCATCGTTAGGGGGCAGCTAAATAATGCAAAAAATTGTATGAATGTGCGTTGTATACTTTATGATTACATTTCATCTTTTTACAAAAGATTCTTCAAACGATATTTTTGTTAAAGAGATTGATTCAAATTATTCTCAATTTCTTGTCGATACTTATCCTTCTAAAACAGTAAAAGAGGCTTTTCACTCTTTGCCCTATAGAGAGTTTCCTGAAGCAACTACTATTGAGTCTTATTATTCTCAGGCAAAACCCATTACCGATGAACACCAAGAATATTCTTTTTTTCCACATCATATACAAACAATTGTAATTGCAGTTGACCTTGATCAAACTAACGAAGAAATAAAAAGTTTTTCAGATGTTTTGCAGTCAGACTTGCCTGTTAATTTTTCGTTTGGATATGAAAACTCTGAAAAGCTTTGGGATTCACCAGAGTCGCAACATATTGTCACAACAATGGCCAAAGCTTTGTATGGCTTTTACGATATATATGAAATTGCTAAAGATTTTCATAGCCTTGAAAAAACTGGACGATTTTTTGCAAATGATACCAGCCTTCCTATCTCTATTCTTTATGACTCAGATGCAGTTGCACTTATAGAAGAGGGTAGAAACCTACGTATCGTTATTCCATCTGAAGGTACACAAAGTTTTATTAGTGGTATTTTAAGTAATGATCATGATTTTTCGCTTGATAATATAGCTCAAAACTCCTTAATCTCGTATAAGCTACGTTCATTGCTAGGCTTTGCATCCAGTGAGTATCCTCCACAAAGTGAGTATGAGCGAAGCCATTTTATAAATGATCTAGATACTTACAACGAAGCTGCCACCTTGGTAGGCCCTGTTTTGAGGCGCTATTCATTTGAATATGAACGCTACGGATTTTCAAATAACAGAGAAAGAACCGTTGTTTATTTGCTTTTTTATTAGTCATTGTATTATATATCATTTCAATTAACCGAAGACTTACAAATAAGCGCATACGCATGGGTGTTGTAGCTGTATGTGGTTTCCAAATTATGCTAGTCACGATGGGTTGTTTAAAAGCATTAATAACTGATAATGCTATATTAGAAACCGTGTTATGGTATGGTTATTATCTAGCCTTTGTAGCAATACCTGCATTATATCTATACATAGCCCTTATTTCTGGAAAAAATAGTGAAGTTACAAAAGTTCCTCTCGGTTATAAGATTTATATTTTGATTTCGGTTTTGTTAGTTTTAATGGTTTGGACGAATAATCTTCATGGTTTTGTTTTTACCGTATATGATTATACAAACTCAACCTTTGATTATACTACTGGCTACTACATTGTAATGACATGGATACATACTACTGTTTGTGTGGCATTAGCAATTTTAATGTACAAGGTTATTAAAATGCCAAGAAAAAGTGCATTAGTTTTGCCATTAATTATGAATATTTTTACAATTATGTGGCTTGTTGGTTATGCTCGTAGAATACCATTATTTTATGATTTAGACGTTGCATACTCAATTAATATTATCATACTTTTGTACTTAGAAGCATGTATTCAAAGTAAATTATTTCCAAGCAATACTCATTACAGAAAAATGTTTGCAAATTCAAAACTGAGTATGGAAATTCGTGATAAATTAAATAATACAGTTGAAAAAGCGTACACATCATTTAGTAATGATAAAGATTATGTTTTGCGTACAACAAGTATAGATGGTGGGTCCTTTTTATATTATGAAGATTATACGGATGTAAACAAAATTCGAGAAAAGCTGCGGAATACAAATGAGCAGTTAAAGCAAAATAATGAGTTTCTAAAAAAAGAAAGTGAGGTTAGGGCAGAGCTTGCTTCCTTAGCAGCAGAAAAGCTTGTTTACAAAAATATTGATGGAATTTTGAGCCGTGACACAAAAAAAATTGATAAACTTTTACGGGCAATGGAACAAACAAATGATACCTATAATCTTATGAGCATAATTAATATTATTGTTTGTGGTATTAAGCGAAAGTGTATACTTAGAATAAATACGCTATACAAACAAAAGCAATCGGTAGAGGATTTTTTAAATTATATTGGCGAAATGCAAGAATTTGCTTCACCTTTACCGTTAAAAATTACAATAGGCTGTCAGTACGCAGGCTCTATATCAATTATGCAAGCAATGGGTATGTATGAACTTTTTTGTGCAGTTGTAGAATGTTCTGCAGTTACTGGCTGTAGCGACATTGTTGTGCAAATGTATGAAGAAAATGAACGAATGTTTTTATCGATTATTCCAGATACAATAATTGATATTAAGAGCATTGATTATGAAGTAAAAAGTGCGCTTGAGTTTTCTGGTGGTGTTGTTTCAGTAAAACCCATTGATGACACTAGTGCAGTCCTTCTTTCATTTTATAAAGAGAGGTCCTCTATTGATTGATTTTTATTTTGTTTCAAATATTACTCTTACTCTCCTTTTTGTTTTTTGTTCTGTATTAGTGGCCTTACAAGCTTCAACTGTGTGGATTATTGCATTTTATAATTTTAAAAAAAGATTTTTTGAATTTTTAGCAGAAATGAGTTTGCTTGTCTATTGTATTGTCTTAGCTCGAAGCCCTGTATTTGTGATGCTTAATAGGGAGCAAGGCATTATTGATGGGAATAGTTTTACTCCTTCTGTGTATTTATGCGGTTTGGTAGTTGTACTTGCTTTTACATTTTATTCAATTACAAAAAAAAGACTTTTTTATACTGAGTTATCAGGAGTTTTAATAACACTTCCAGTATTTTCATCTTTTTCAATATATGTACCTTGTTTTGTTATAGGTGTTGTAGCACTGTTTTTTCGCGCATTCAAAACAGTTGGTAAAGAACAGTACAGAAAAAAAACAGAAATTTCAGCTTTTTCTGTAAAAGAAGGAATAGACTTACTACCTTCTGGTGTTATGTACTACGGAAATGATGGACATATTTTTTTGGTTAATACTAGAATGTTAGATTTGATGGATGAATATTTTGGCCAGGAACAAAAAAATGGCATTCAGTTTTGGCATGATTTAATACAAAAAAAGGTAGTAACAGCAACTACACATATATTTGAAAATAGCGTATTATTGAGATCAGAACTAGCTACATGGTGTTTTTCCAAAGACACATTTATTAGTGATGGAGTCCAATATACTGAACTTCTTGCCGTGAACATTACAGAGCTTGATAAGGGTATTTTAGCACTAGAAAAAGATACAGAAATGTTGATCAATCAAAATAAAGAGATTCAGGTTTTAAGCGATAATATTGTGACTCTTAAGGAAAATCAAGAATATTCTCGAATAAGGTCTCAAATTCATGATGTCATGGGCCAGC
Source organism: uncultured Treponemataceae bacterium (assembly GCA_964370725.1). Lineage (GTDB taxonomy): Bacteria > Spirochaetota > Spirochaetia > Treponematales > Treponemataceae > CAYJFX01. The sequence continues at coordinate 9,883 of CAYJLQ010000005.1, read as the reverse complement.
GCCTAACTGCAATTCAGCGCTTATTACAAACTGAAACCCCTACACATTGTGGTGAAATAATTCCTTTGTTACAAAATATTGTCGAAAATATTCGTGAAGAAAACACAGAAAGTGCAGGCGAATTACTTTTAGAGTTAACATTGTATTTTAAAAGAGTTGGTGTTATAATTGAAATTGAAGGGACTCTTCCAAAAGATGAAAGCATAGCATATTTATTTTTATCAGTTTTGCGTGAAGCAACAACAAACGCAGCACGGCATGCAAATGCGACAATTGTGAAGGCAAAAATTGAGCATCTTGGAAATTTTTATATGCTTGAAATTTCAAACAATGGTAAAAAGCCCGAAAAAGAAACAGCTGAAGGTGGGGGACTTTCTGGCATTCGAAAGCGTGTAGAAGCATGTAACGGAATACTCACTATAAGTTGGAAACCCTTTTTTAAAATTCTTATTAAAGTTAAAATAGATACAATAAATAATAAGGAGTATAAAAGTGATTAGAGTTCTTATAATTGACGACCATAGATCCATTTTAGATGCCTTTAGTAGTATGATTAATGCTCAAGAAGATATGAGTTTGGTTGGTAGTTTAACATCCACTAAGGAAGCATTGCAGTATTGTTACGATCTTTTACCTGATGTTGTTCTTACTGATATATCTATTGATAAGCACAACAGCGGCATTGAATTAACCCAAAAAATTAAAGACAGATTCAAAAGTGCTAAAGTTATTGTTATGTCGGGATTTGATGAAATATCATATATTCCAGATGCAAAAGCAGTTGGTGCCGATGCTTTTTTATCAAAGTCACGCCCTATTCCTGAGTTTATTGATATGATAAGGGCTGTAATGAAAGGAGAAGGAACTTTTCCTGACCCTATTACAATTCCAACAGCCTCAGGACAATCTCCCTTTAGTGATAGAGAAATTGAAGTATTGCGCCTGCTGTGCCGTTCGTATAGTCGAGAAGAAATTGCAGAAGAATTAAACATTGCGCAAGGTACTGTAAAAAGGCATATGGAAAATATGTTAATAAAATCGGGCTGCAAAAAAACAATGGAACTTGTTGTTCATGTAATAGGGAATGGCTGGATTGCTGCAGAATAAAAGTAACTATTGAACATAAAAGGCGACCTTATGGCCGCCTTTTTGTTACTCTAAATTAAGTTTATTTTTTAATATATACCATGTTCCAAAATAGAAAAGCGCACATAAAAGTGCAAATATGGCACAAGTTACATAGCAAGCTGGTAATAAAAGTTGAGCAAATATTTCTTCTGTAAGCGATTGCATGTTTATCACGATAGCTACAAGTGCTATTTGCATAATAGTACCTAAAGCGATATTTATTACAATATATGCAACAAATGAGCGCAAAAACTTACTTTTATTTGACATATGTCCAAATGCAAGAGAAAAGTAAATAGTTAAAAATGAGTAAAGTCCAAAGAGTATAGATGCTAAAATATATAAAAATGTAATATGGGCAAGCGATATACCAAACTCTGCAGAAAACTGATTTAAAACATACATAAACATTTCAAGAGAGTAGACTTCATAAATTGCTGCACGAAGCTCTGGCTGGGATACACCTATAAGAAATAAAGATAAAAAAAGCTCAATAGTATTTGCGATTCCCCAAATTATTACTGAAATTATCTTAGCAAAAATATGCGCGTGAATACTTACAGGAAGTGTGAGCATAAGATAGCCTTCTTTTCCTAATAATGTTCTTCTAAATCGATTTACAATTATAACTAACATTATTACACTGAGTGCAATAGCTATTGCATAGAATGCAAATATAAACAAAACTACAAGGGCTGGATATTTTTCAAAATCTTCTAGCGTTGTTATAAAAAAGTTTGTTACAATTATCATAAAAACGGTAAGAGCACAAAGTGCAACATACAAGGGCAAAAATATTTTCACACACGACTGTAATTCGTATTTTAGTAACTTTCCTAGCATTTGAACATCTCCCTAAACAGTGCATCTACTGTTTTATTTTCTGTATTTCGTACTTCTTCAACCGTAGATTGCATAATAATTTCACCATTTTTTATAAAAATAAATGAGCTTAAAACTTCTTCAACCTCTGCAATTAGATGTGTTGAAATTAAAATAGTTGATTCCGGATTGTAGTTTGAGATAATTGTTTGTAAAATATAATCTCTTGCAGCTGGATCTACTCCCCCAATTGGTTCATCTAAAAGATATAGTTTAGCATCACGAGCCATTGTTAAAATTAATTGAACTTTTTCTTTGTTTCCTTTAGAAAGCGTTTTTAATCTTACAGTAGGATCAATTTGCAATCGGGACATCATTTCATAGGCTTTATCGCTATTAAAATTGCTATAAAAGTCAGCAAACATTGCTACTAAGTCTTTGACTTTCATCCAATCGTTTAGATAATTTTGATCGGGTAAATAGGCTGTGTCAAGTTTTGTTTGAATACCTATTGCATTTCCTGCAATGCTAATGTTTCCGCTTGAAGGTGTTAAAAGCCCACAGGCAAGTTTAATAAATGTTGTTTTACCGCTTCCATTTGGACCCAAAAGACCTACAATTTGACCTTTTGGAATTTCTAGTGAAATATCTTTTAAAGCAGCTACTTTTCCATATTTTTTACTAAGCGTTTTTGCTGATAGTATTGAATCCATAGTTTCTCCTATTGGTATAGTATAATGTAGTAACGCTTATATATTCAAGTAGCTATATATAATTTAAATCTTACTCAGTATTAAATATTTTGGTAAGATATTAATAAAAATGAATCTAAATTTGTGACATTCTTGTTTTTTTTTGGTATAATGGATTAGTGATTTGTACAGTAGATAAAATGGTATTCGGTGGAAGTTGTTTAACAAAAATAGATGGTAAAACAACCTTTGTTGAAGGCAGTCTCCCTGGTGAGACTGTTGAGATAGAACTATTTGAAGAAAAAAAAGATTATAATAAAGCCTATGTAAAGCGCGTTATAGAAGCATCTCCTCATAGAGTAAGTCCATTGTGCCCAGTTTATGATGCATGTGGCGGTTGTAACTTACAGTTTTCCCAGTATGAATATCAATTGCAGCTAAAAAAAGATAGCATCCTCGATAGTTTTACACGAAATAAAGTGACTTCAATGCCAAACATTGAAGTTGTATTTGATACAGAAATTGAATATAGAAATAGGTTTCAGTTTGCATACAAAGGATTAAAAGAGAAACGCAGTAATAAAATTGTTACATTAAATGATTGCCTCTGTGCTGTAAAAGATATTCGAAGCTTTTTAGCATCGGAAAAATCAGCTTATTTGACAAATTGTGAGCGCTTACAAGTCTTTGCAGATAATTCTCTTTCTTCTACAAAAGGCTTAGAAAACATTGCCTTTGGCGTTGAAGGAGAAAGTGAAGTTAGTATCAAGCTTCTTAATACGGATATACATTTTGATGTAAGAGGCTTTTTCCAATCGAACATTGAAATGCTAAAAAAAACAATTCCTCTTGTAGTGAAAGATTTACATGGTGAAAATCTTTTAGATATGTATAGTGGTGTTGGAACACTTTCGCTTTTTGCAAAGGAATCATTTAAGAATATAAGCCTTGTAGAACATAATAAAAAAGCACTTAGCTTTGCTAAAAAAAACTTTTCACAAGCAGAGAATGTATCTACTTTTGCAATGTCAGGAGAACAGTGGGTAAAAAAGGTAAAAAAGAAAGGTTTCGATACACTTATTATTGACCCTCCAAGAAGCGGAATAGAAAAAACTGTTCGCAATTGGATATGTAGCGAAAAAATACCAGTAATTAGGTATCTTTCTTGTGATGTGTCTACACTAGCCCGTGATACAAAAGCCTTAGTAGATGCAGGTTATACTTTTGATAAGCTTTATTTTTTAGACTATTACCCTCAAACAAGTCACATAGAATGTTTAGCGTACTTTTCCCATTCAAAAAATGCTCTTAGAGGTGATTCTTGTTAAAAGGTATTATAATTTCTTTTTTTATGCTTTGTAGCATTTCTTTGTTCTCACAAGATGTTGATCCTATAAGTTCAGAATGGCAGTCTGTAATGGGAGGTGATGTAGTTGCTCCTCCAAAGCGTACCAGCTATGGCTTTGTAACGCTTTCAGAAGGGAGAATACTAAATGCTTCTACAGAAAATGGAACAATAATATGGAGGCGCAATATAAAAGGTCTTCCTTCAAAGTTTTTTTCTGTAACTGATGAGAACTTTGTATACATTACGACAGACAATGCAAAAAAACTTTCACTCTATAATCCAGATGGCACATTTTTATGGGAAGTAGAACTTGATAAATCTGCTATTGCAGATCCTTTACCTGGTAGAGACGGCCGAGTTTTTGTTCTTGAAGAAGATGCAATTAGCTGTTATGGAGCTCATGGCTTAAGAAAATGGCGTACAGAAGTTCCAAAATCATTGGGTCTTCCCTTAGTGGAAATGAACGATGGTAGTCTCTTATATGTTTTAGATTTTACAAAAAATAATGCAAGCGTAGCTTTGAGAATATCCCCTTATGGCGAAAAACTAGAAGATGTTCAATTTATTGATACTATTACTACGTTAGAAAAATTTTCAGATGGTGTAATTCTTGGGTTTAAAAATGGGCTTGTTGGAAGTTGTGCTGTAATTAATAATGTAACAGAAACTATTGGGTCTGTATCGCATTCAGTTACAGGAGGTATTCCAACTGATATTATAATAGGTTATGATGGTTTTTCCGTTTTGTTTTCGAATAATACAATCGCAGAATATGCATTACACGATTTAAGTTATAGATGGAATCAAAAACTAACAAACGCTCTTTCTAAAGAAATATATGCAACATATATTGATGGCATGTATGTTTTTGCGAGTACAACATATGTTGCAGGCTATCATAGTACATACTCTAATATTGGTGGACTCTTAGCATGGGAAAGGGACATAAAGCCTTTATCGTCATCTTTTTTTCCAGTAGTTACAAACTCTGCTTATTTAGTGCTTTCTCACGATAATTGGATTATTTCTGGTTACAATCTATTAGGTGAAGATATAGTGTTTGAAGGTGTTGAAGCACACAGTATGCGAAAAGAGCATTCATATACAGGTTTTCGCTCTAAGACTATAAATACTCGTCACAACTTTGAGTCGATAGCTCAGAATTTAGAAGAGGGCGACTATGGGGTATTGGAAGCAGAATATAAACGAATACTTGATAATGCTATTGATGGTTATACTCAAGAATACTTTAGTTTTTTAATAAATCCTAATATAACAGAAAAATCACAAACCTACATGTTAGCTTCGTTATTTGAAACAGGAACGTATAACAATATAGTGCCATTAATTTTAAATAATGAAAAAGATGTATATTTTATTCAACTTGCGTTTCAGGCTGCATCTAATATTGCGTATGATCCGAATGAGATAATGCTAAAAGCAATTGAACAATATTATAATAAAAATAAAGCTCGTATGAATGAAAATGTTATTTTTTCACTTTGTGATGCAGTGTATGAAATTTGTCGGTATATGGGAAAGCCAGCACTAACGAAACGTGGTAAACAAATTTTATCTGATATTTTAGTTACAAATGGAAATGCAACAATTCAAAAAAAAGTAAGTGAAACCTTATATTTATTTATTGAGCTTGAACAGTAAAAAATACTGGATTTTTTACTTCACTTAGTGTATAATATTTGTACCATGGGGGATATATGAAATATATTTGTAAAGCATTACTATTAATTCTTTGTAGTATGCCACTTTTTTCTCTTGAAGTAGACAGATTAGAACTTGAATCTGCTGGCGATGAAACATCGGTAATTTTCGTTAACTACGAAGGGCCACATGATGTTATAAACACTATTGAAGAAATTGAAAGTATTGGATCTGGGCTTGCTCTTCCAATTAGCGAAGCTCGTGATGCATCACAAAATGTTGGAGATGCAAATCGTTATTATGTAATACACGCTGTAGATCCTGAAAATCCAAATGGCTTAGATGCTGATATTCTTATTTTAGGTGAAAATGCAAACGTTGACCATATAGACAATGTTAGAAGAATTATTTCTTCATACTTGCAGTCTGCATATGACTATAGTGCAGATGATGCTCAAACAATAGCAGTTTTTACAACAGTCTATAATGCCGTATATCGTGGACAAATGGATGTGTTTACTGAAAAATATAAACCAATTGTTATCGAAAATCTTACAGCCAGTAAAGTAGGTATTTCATTAAACTACGATGAATGGGCTGGAAACACTCAAATAGTTATTCCTCTTGCATCGTTAGAAGGCGGTCTTGGGACTGTAGATACTGGTATCATATCTGATCCAGAAGTTGTAGAGTCTATGCAAGAAGATCCTGGAAAGGGTATTGAAGATCGAAAAGACCTTGTTGAAATAAAAGAAGAAGAAGCAGAAATTGCCGAAGAAAAAGCGCAAGAAGCTCAAAAAGAAGCTACCGTTGCAAAACAAGAAGTAGTTGAAGAAAAACAAGTACTTCAGGAAGTTAAAGAAGAAGCAGAAGTAGCTCAACAAAAAGCTGAAGAAAATCCTGATGATCCTGTGGCACAAAAAGAAGCCGAAGTTGCACAGGAAAAAGTTGAGGAACAAGAAAAAGTTGTAGAACAAGCCGAGCAAAAAGTAATTGTATTGCAAGATGAAGCAGAAGAACAACAAGATATAGCAGATACAAAGCGAACTGATGCACAAAGTGATAGGGTAGAAATTGCAGAAGACCAACAAGAAATTATTAGAGAACGAGCTGCAAATGGCGATGAGATTTTAATATTAACACATGGTCTAAAAATTGTTGATGATTCAAGCTTACTATCTACACTTGTACTTATTGATACCAAGTCTGGAATAGAGGTTAAAGAATCTCCTGTAAATGTTATTAGAAATAGAACCGTATATTCTGCTGGTGAAGATTATATTGCAGTTGCTGGAACTACTGGTGGAAATGCTGCTGTACGTCTTGTAAAACTTGATAGTCTTGATATGGACATAATTGACCAAAGTGAAGAAAAACTCGCTATTGATTCTGTTCTGGTAAAAGACGGAGATTTTTATTACGTAGTTATTGAAGATGGTAATAAAAATGTAGTTGCAAAATATGATCCAGAACTTAACCAAGTGTTAAAATCAGATGTAGATGTGCTTCCTCAAACTCCTATTACCATTACTGATTTAGGAATTATGGTAACAGATAAAGATGGAATAGCAAAATTATTAGATGCTGAAACTTTATTAGGCATTGAAAACCTAAACTAAAAGGGGAAGATTATGAAGTTAACAAATAAATATAAGCTCATTGCGCTCTTTAGTGTGCTTTTTGCATTACTAATGGGTTGTAATTCAAGCCCATCACCGGAATCATCAACTGGTACATTAACAGAAGCCGATTTGCTAGGGAAGTGGGAAATTGAATCTGAGTTTACATACAAAGAAGATGGTGTGATTTATGGTAAAGCAAAAGATGTATTTATTTTTACAAAGGGTGCATCTGATAATTCTGTTTTTCTAGAAGTGCAAGTTATGCTTACAGAAACTACAAGCGATACTCCAGAGGATTTTAAAAATGGCGCAAAAACATTGTATCTAAATGAAACTGTAGTAAGCGTATCTGGAAATGAAATTTCACTCGATGGAAAATCACCGTATGTAAACCCATCATCACTTACATTTACATTTGATGGTAATGATAAAACTGAGTATTCTTGGGATGGACTTGTTTACAAAAAAGTCAACTAAGAATAACGTAGAGTATTGAATGAAATAAAAAACCGCAAGTTTTCTTGCGGTTTTTTTATGATAAAATTACGTATTAAAAATCAAATGTGTCGGGATCAGGACCTACACGTTTGTTTTTATTTAACATACTAATTGCCTTCATATCGTCTTCGCTTAGCTCAAAGTCAAAAACGTTGTGATTTGATTCAATTCTGTCTTTGTTCACTGATTTTGGAAGAACTATTACATCTCGTTGAATGTTCCAGCGAATAATAATTTGAGCAGTTGTTTTATTATATTTTTTTGCTAAATCATTAAGAAGTTCGTCTTGAAGTAGTGGTGCGCCTTCGCCTCCTAGTGGACTCCAAGCTTGAACTGCAATGCCATTTGATTGGCAATAATCAATAAGTTCTTGATTGCAAAAATAAGGATGAGATTCAATTTGGTTTACCATTGGTTTAATTTTTGCATCTTTGAGTAATTCTTCTAAGTGGTGTATTTGAAAATTACTTACACCAATTGCCTTAACTTTTTTATCTTCGTAGAGTTTTTCTAACACTTTCCATGCTTCAATTCTTCCTTCAACAGGCCAGTGAATTAAGTAAAGATCTAGATAGTCTACATCTAATTTTGCTAGGCTTTCTTCAAATGCTTTTTCATTATTGCCTTGTCTGATGTCATCATTCCAAAGTTTAGTTGTAAGAAAAATATCCTCACGTTTTACCTTGCTTTTTTTAATGCCATCTCCAACACTTTTTTCATTTTTATAAATCATAGCTGTATCAATATGTGCGTAGCCGTGTTCAAGTGCCCATGATACTGCATTCTCTGTTTCCGAACCATCATTAGATTTAAAAACTCCAAGACCAACTGATGGAATTTCAATTCCGTTATGTAAGATATTCTTTTTCATGTATACTCCTAAATATAAAGTAATGCTAGAGGTGTGAAAAGTCAAGTGATTTTTCAATTAAAATGCATACAAACATTCTTAAGTTGTCTAATTTTTTAGACTGTTTTTTGCTTATAAGGCATTTTTTTTGTTATTTTTATCTTGTTACAAGGTTTTTTGCAACTTTTAGAAGGCATTCTTTTTCATTCATGCTTGGGTCATCAATTGTAAGTTGTAGTAGTTCGGATAAAATATAACCAACTTGTTTTCCTTTGGGTATACCTGCATCCATTAAATCTTTGCCATTTACAGATAAGTCTTTTAAACTTAGAACATTTGGTTCATTTAAAACAATATTTATTCTGTCCTTAAATTCTAGTAGGTTATCGCTCCATGGTCCTTTTTGAAGGAGGGCTGCACAATTTGTCATCCCGGAAACATCTGCAATACGTAAATCAAATAAGTCTTGTATTGTATCTTGAATCGTTTTTCCAAGCCCATCTATTGGTGTTATCCGAACTATAAAGCGTCTTACTGCAGCATCTGTCCATGTTGATTCGTAATGAAACATATGGTTTAAAATAAGGTGGCACACATAGCGAATAGTATTTTTTGAAAAGCGCAGCCGAGTTAATATTTTTTCAGCTATGTCAGATGACACTTTTTCGTGGTTAAAAAAAGTTATCTTTTCGCCATCTACTTTTCTTGTAGATACCTTTCCAATATCGTGAAAAAGTGAGGCAAGCCTAATAGTTATATCATCGTCTGGTCGTATCTTCGCAAAGTCGCATGCGTAGTATAAGTGGTCTAATACATCAAATTGGTGGAATCCTCTTTTATCTGCTTGTGTTACACCTCTTGCACTAAATAACTCTGGGATAAAAAGTTCAAGCATCCCTGTGTTTTCCATTAGTGTAAGTGCTACAGAAGGTCGGTCTGATAAAAGCATTTTACAAAACTCATCTCTAAATCGCTCAATACTAATATGTTTTGTAATAGGTATTGTTTTAGAAATAGCTTCATACGTTTCTTTTTCAATAGTAAAAACTAGTTGACTTGCAAAGCGAATTGCCCTAATTGGTCTTAAGCCATCTTCTGAAAATCTGTCCTCAGCCTTTCCAACTGTTTGTATTATTTTTTTCTTAATATCTTTTTTGCCCTTAAATGGATCTGCAACTTTGCCAGTTATTATATTTAGTGCTATGGCATTTATTGTAAAGTCCCTTCTAGAAAGATCTTCTCCAATGCTGGAAGCATATTC
>CAYJLQ010000004.1:0-26499 GCA_964370725.1 uncultured Treponemataceae bacterium | reverse complement strand
ATGAAAATTTGGATTAAATATTTACTTGGAACCGTTTTAGGCCTTATTGTTGCGCTTTTTTTGCCAATGGATACAGATAGTGCAAAAGATACATTGCAGTTTTTTACAGAGCTTTCAATTAGAATTGGGCGATACTTTCTTTTGCCAACATTGTTTTTTAGCATGACTATTGCAGTAGCAAAATTGCGCTCAAGAGGAAAGCTTATTAAAACGGGTGCTTTTACGCTTTTTGTTGGATTAATAATTACAACGTTTGTAGTTGTTTTTGGCGTATTATCAGCTCTAATTGTAAACTTGCCACGTATTCCTATTTCTGGAGAAAAAACTACTCAAGTAGTTCAATACGAAATAGGCGAACATATTTTAATGCTGTTTCCTTTTAATGGAGTTGACGGCCTTTTTAATGGTGTTTATTTAATTCCAGTTTTTGTATTTGCAGGTTTCCTTGGAGCAAGTTTTGCTTCAGATGCATTGCGTGCAAAACCAGTGTATGCAGTATTTGACTCACTTTCAAGAATTTCATATTCAATACTTTCATTTTTTATAGATATTTTATCTGTTGGGCTTGTTGCCATTTCTTGTGTTTGGTTTATAGCCTTTTTTGACGTATTAGAAACAGGCGCATATACTGGGCTAATTATCTTATTAGCAGTAGATACAATATTAGTTGTTTGTGGTTTGTTACCATTGCTATTAAAAATATTCTTAAAAAGAGCAAAGCCTTACAAAACATTATATGCGTGTATAAGCCCAATCCTTCTTGGATTATTTTCTGGAGATGCAAACCTAGCTCTTGCATCTAGTATTCGACATGCAAAAGATAGCTTAGGAATTCAGCGAAAAATGGGAGCTGTAACACTTCCTGTTTTTTCTTCAATTATTCGAAGTGGATCTGGGCTTGTAGTAGCTATCTCGTTTATAGCTGTTTTGCGCTCATACTCAAGTTTGGAGATTTCATTTTTTGACGTTCTTTGGATTACATCTTTGAGTGTAGCTTCTTCCTTTTTCTTGGGAGGTATTCCTGCAGGTGGAGCCTTTGTTGCTTTAACCATCCTTTGTTCTTTGTATGGGAGAGGTTTTGAAGCAGGCTACTTACTTCTTAGACCAATTGCATTTATTATCTGTACCTTTGCTACTGTTATAGATGTTGCAGTAGGACTATTTTGTACCTACTTTATTGCCCATCGAAACAAAATGACCGTTGAAAAGTCTAGTAAAAGTTTTATTTAATTTTACAGAGCTGTCCAAAAGGGCAGCTTTTTTATTGGTAAATAAAGCCTTCTACTTGTGAAAAGTTGCAGAGAGTGGTATACTTTTGGCATGGAAAAAACATATTTAATTGCAGGAAAAGAATATCCTTATTGTGAAGATTTTGCAAACTATATTGTAAATACTGGCAATAATGTTATGGTTACTCTTTCTGATAACAAAGAGAAAGCAGCAACACCAACACCGAGTACAATCTGGAATAGGTCTTCTCCCATTTCTGCACGGTCCTTAGTTTTAGAAACAGAAACAACAATTGGAAATATTGATACCGCTTTTTTAATTTTTGATACATCTCTTTATGTAAGCGAATTTGAAAAATTAGGAATAGAAAGTATTTCACGAGGGCTTGATACTTTGTTTGCAGGATATATGTACTTAACGCAAGAACTATTAGATAGATTTACAAAAAAGAATTTTGGAAACATTTGCTTTATTTTAAAAATGCATCCTTCTATATCAGAATCTGTAAAAACACAAAAACGAACTGAGTCTTTGCCTGCAGAACCCTTAGTAGCAGCAGCGGCAGCAGCTTTTCGTAGCTTCGCTGAAAATATTGCAACAAAGTATGCAGGATCTACAATAGGAATTCAATTAGTTGAATGTTTAGGGACAACTGAAGACTCTACTGTTTTGTGTCCATGGTTATTACCTTATGTTGATGCAGCTGCAAAAAATCCTGTAGTTGATGCGAAAAACGCTAGTAAATGGGCTCAAGTTGGGGCAAAAGCTTCATCTGGATGGCAATTGTTTAAACGATAAGAGGAGACCAATATGTCTTTTGCAGATGTATACGCATTACTTTTTCACTCAGAAATTACATGGTATTCTTCAATAGCAAGAATACTGGTAAGTTTTATTTGCGGTGTTATTATGGGTGCAGAGAGGCAAAAGAGAAACCAATTTATTGGGATTAGAACGGTAACTATTATAAGCGTTTCTTCAACGCTTTTAATGTTATTATCAATATATGCAGGGACTCAAATGGAAGGCAGTACAGGAGACCCAACAAGGATTGCCGCTCAAGTTGTATCAGGAATAGGTTTTTTAGGTGCTGGAACTATTGTTTTACAAGGTTTGAATATTAAAGGATTAACTTCTTCAGCTGTTATTTGGAGTTCTGCAGCAGTAGGTTTAGCAGCGGGCGCAGGTTTTATTATTCCAACAATTGCCACAGTTTTCATTCTTGTTTCTGCTATTATCATCGTTGAAAAAATAGAGGAAAAATATTTTCCTTCTGGAAGATCTAAAAAGCTAATATTATCTTTCTTAAATAATCGAATTGATGTCGATGGTCTAATAAATATATTATCTTCAAATGGCTTAACTGTTATTAATACTGATATCTCAAGAGACTTTATAAAAAAACAGATTGTTATTACTTTTTCTGTTCGGGTGCCAACGGCTGTTGATATTTTTGATATTATTGATAAAGTAAAAAAAGCAGGACGTCTTGAAGAGTTTACGTTAAATGATTAAAATAGGAGTTTATGCAACAAACTAACCCTCTTATAGTTCAAAGTGATAAAACTCTTTTGCTGGATGTGCATGCTCCTTTAGCAGAAGAGTGTAGAGATGCTTTAATTCCCTTTGCTGAATTAAAAAGCTCTCCTGAACATTTACATACCTATAACCTTTCCCCTTTATCTTTATGGAATGCGGCCAGTGCTGGCGTTACTGCAAATGATATTGAGCAAATCTTAAAACAATTTTCTCGCTTTGATATACCACAAAATGTAATTGTATGGGTTAAAGAAACAAGCTCTCGCTTTGGTAAGTTGCGTCTTATTCCAGATCCTCAAGAAGACGATTCAAATACAAAAGAAAAAACACTCTTGTTAGTATGCGACGAAATACTTGTGTATAAAGAAATTTTAGCAAATAAAAAACTTTCAAAATATCTTAATCCTATAGGGGAAGAAAGTATAGATCCAGGCTTATTTGGATTTCGTCTTCTTCTAACAAACAGAGGAATAATAAAGCAAGAACTTATTACACTTTTATGGCCTGTAAAAGATGAAGTTCCTCTCAGAGATGGCGATAAGCTAACTGTAACCATGAGAGAAAAAACTGTATCAAACAAACCTCTTGTTATACGCGATTATCAAAATAGCGCAGTTAAGGCTTTTATTGGTGACGGCAGAGCAGGAACAGGATATGGAACAATTGTATTACCTTGTGGAGCTGGAAAAACAGTTGTTGGAATTGCTTTAATGGCAAAACTAAACATGAGCACACTTATTGTAACAACAAATATTTCAGCAGTACATCAATGGAAAGCTGAGCTTTTAGATAAAACAGAGTTAACAGAAGATCAAATTGGGGAATATACAGGAGAAAAAAAACTTATAAATCCTGTAACAATTGCAACCTATCAAATACTTACCTGGCGTCCTGAAAAAGAAGGGCCTTTTCCTCATTTTCATGTATTCAACGAGAGGAACTGGGGTTTAATAATTTATGACGAAGTACATTTATTACCGGCTCCAGTTTTTAGGGTTACAGCAGAGATACAAGCCGTTAGACGGGTAGGACTAACTGCAACTTTGGTACGTGAAGATGGTTTAGAAAAAAATGTGTTTAGCCTCGTTGGCCCAAAACGTTATGATGTTCCTTGGAAAGAGCTAGAACGTTCTGGATGGATTGCACAATCAGAATGCATCGAGATGCGACTGGATATGGCCGAAGAAAAGCAAATAGAATATGCTACCGCTTCGCTTAGAAAAAAGCATAGAATTGCTTGTGAAAATCCTTCAAAAATACCTGTAGTTATATCTTTAATTGAAAAATTTACAGATGATAAAATACTTGTAATAGGGCAATATCTTGACCAATTGCACGAACTTGCAAAAATACTAGAAGCCCCAATTATTACAGGTAAAACTCCCAATGTTCAAAGGGATGAAATATACAATGCTTTTAGACGTGGCGAAATTAGAGTGCTTTTTGTATCAAAAGTGGCAAATTTTGCTATAGATTTACCTGATGCATCAATGGCAATACAAATATCAGGAACCTTTGGTAGCAGGCAAGAAGAAGCACAGCGCCTTGGTAGAATACTTCGACCTAAGAAAAAAATTGCACGTTTTATTACGCTTATAACACGCAACACAGAAGAGGATATCTTTGGAGCAAATAGACAAAAATTTCTTGCAGAGCAAGGCTATTCATATCGAATGGTAAACAGCATTGAAGAAATACCTGAATATTTGGATGAAGGAACTTGCTCAGAAAATGAGGTGGGATTATGATGGATGAAAGGTTAAAAGATCTCAACCCGTGGAAAGAATCTCTTTTACGATTACCTGAAAATATTTTCTTAAACAACGTGCGGATGTATGTTGGTATTATTAAAACTCCTTATAACAAAGATCGATTAGTAACAGATTTAATATCTTTTTTGTATAAAGAGGAACATAAAAATAAAATACTTTCTTTGCTCTCAGATAAAGATAGGCTAATTTTAAGTGCAATAAAATACCTTGAACAACCAACAAAAGAGATGATATTAAGCTTTTTTGGAGGGGAATACTCTGCTTTTTATATATATGATTATATTTCAAATTTAGAAGAAAGGCTTTTAATTTATAAAAGATTTGATGAAAGAAGTAAATCAGAATATATAGACATAAATCCTTTGTTGTTAGATGCGATTGAAAAAGAAGTTAGCCTTTCTCTCTTAATCCCTATGCCGGAAAAAATGTTTGAATCGGAAGAAAAAGAAAGTAACCCAAATTTGAGTATAAATTTATATGCATCTTGGTATTCATTTATAGCGCAGAATCCTGATTCGTGTAAGGCAGATGGATCGTTTAAGAAAAAGATATTAGCACTTTTAGAAACTACTTTTTATGGAATTTCTCCAGAATTTTTAAATGCCCTAAATACAGCCCTAATAAACTTAGGTTTATTTTTTCATGATGGAACAGCACTCTGCATCAATGAAAAAAAGTGGAAAGCTTTTTGCGAGCTATCTCAAGAACTGCAAGCGCTTTACGTCTGTGTTGCCTCTTTTCGACGCTTTCCACGTGATACGCTAGTTAAACATGCAACATTTGCTAAGAATCTTATTGAAACAATACCAGATGAAGGGCTTATAAAAAATAGTCTTTTGAGACTTTGTTTTATACTTAGAAACTCATCAAAAGATGCTCTTTCTGCTAAAAAAACAGGCTTTTTTGCAAATATTATGCAGCGTGCTCAAAGTCCGCAGCCTGAAGAAGATCTTTTTACCGATGCAGCTCTTTTAGAAAAAATGGTTTATTTTGGATTACTTAAGGAAGACGGGCAACAAAAAACAGGCGAACATATCTTAAAGAGTGTAAGAAAAGAGACTGGAAGTGTACTAAAAACAAATGAAAACAAGAGCCCGTTTATAAGCATAAATGCAGGGTTTTCTGTAACCTTTTTGCGAAATGTAGACTTAGAAAAAATGTTACAGCTTGTTTCTAGCATGAATATAATTTCTTTTGATACAGTGTGCCGATTTGAAATAACGCGAGTTTCTTGTATGAGAAGTTTTGATAAAGGGGAAACAAGTGAATCAATTTTGGGGCTTTTAGAACAAGGGTCAGGCAGTGCTCTTTCTCAAAATCTTGTTTTTTCTATCAATGAATGGTTTGAAACATATAACTCTGCTGCACTTTATCATGGGTATGTTTTACAAGTTTCTCAAGACAAAATAATTCAAATTGAAAACAATGCAGTTATAGCAAAAAGAATAAAAAAAGTATTAGCGCCTGGAATCTATATTTTAGATTTTGAAACAAAAGAAGAAATGATTGCTGCAGTAGAAAAAAGCGCTCTAGACTTTATTGGGCTTCCAAAAAACGCTATAAAAGAACCCGATGTTTTACCTTATACAGATGTTCTTCAAAAGCGCACCTTGATACTTGAATATGAAAAAAAATCTACCAACGATAATAATGCTTGGTTAGAGCACATAGAAAACATGAAAGAAGAACTTGAAAAACTTGCCTTGCCTATAGAGCAAAAAGAAGGGCTTTTAGAGCGTATTGAACGAAAAGTTATTATTACACCAAAACAGCTGGTTGGAGAAACCGTAAGGGTTGAAAAAACAGAAGCAAGTGGTATTGATTTTATGGGTAAGATTCAAGTAATTGAGCAAGCTATACTTGCATCAAATATGGTTGAAATTCAAAGCGCAAGCGGTGTTTATGTTGGACGTCCTATAAAATTAGAAAAACGGGAAGGCGATGCTAGCATACAGTTAACACTAGAAGATACAAAAACAATTTCACTTTTAATTGGA
The DNA here is from genome assembly GCA_964370725.1 of uncultured Treponemataceae bacterium. Taxonomy (GTDB): domain Bacteria; phylum Spirochaetota; class Spirochaetia; order Treponematales; family Treponemataceae; genus CAYJFX01. The sequence goes on along the minus strand of CAYJLQ010000004.1, from coordinate 19,961 downwards.
CAGGCACGTAACATAAAAAGATTCCGGCAGCCATTATATTAAAAAAGATTTTTTAATTTTTCTTTAAAAACTAGATGCATGCTTTTTTAATCTATGATATTATTACACTATGAAAATTATCGCAAAAAAGTCAAATTTACAGGGAAAAACACATGTACCTGGATCAAAAAGCCATACAATTAGAGCGCTTATTTTAGCGGCAATTGCACATGGAAACTCAGAAATAGAAAACCCTTTAACGGGTGAAGATTGTGTTTCATGCGCTAAAGCAATAGAAAAGCTGGGTGCAAAAGCTGATTTTTCAAATCCTAAAGTGTGGAAGGTTGTTGGAGCAGGTGAAAAAGCACACCTTCCAGATGATGTTGTTGATGTAGGCAACTCGGGATCGGTTCTCTATTTTTTAAGCCCAATTGCTGCTACATATAAAGGATGGAGTGTTTTTACTGGAGACAAATCAATACGAACACGACCTGTAAGACATTTAGCAAAACTTTTAGAACAAGCTGGAGCTACTGTACATATTAGTCGCCCTGAATTAGATTCCCCTCCAATACTTATTGAAGGGCCAATAAAAGCAAGTAACATAATAACAGATGGAAGACTTTCTCAATATATTAGCGGTATGATGATGGCAGCTAGTATGCTAGATGGTACAACATCAATTGAGCTTACTGATCCTAAAGAAACTCCATACTTAAAAATGACAAAACACTGGCTTGAAGGTGCGGGAATACCTGTCTCTATTAGTGCAGATTATAAACATATTTCAGTGTCAGGTCCCCATAAAATCAAAGCCTTTAACGTCCCTGTTCCTTCAGATTGGGAAGCTGTTGCTTTTCCTGTAATAGCAAGTCTTGTTTCAGATAGTGATATTGTAATTGAAAAAATTGATACATCTGGAACACAAGGTGATGATGCTATTGTCGATGTATTAAAAGCTGTAGGAGCCGATTTAGTATTAAATAGCGATGATAAAACACTTCATGTAAGGGGCGGAAATTTTTCTACTGTTTGCAATGAAGAAAATGGGTGGGTAAATGGTAGGCTTGCAGTTGACCCAGAAAAATCTGAACTTCGTGTAAATTGTTCTGGATACCCAGATGCAATTTGCGCTCTTGCAGCAATTGCATGTTTTGTTGAGGGAACAATTGTTCTTGAAGATATTGGAGTTGGCCGCAAAAAAGAAACAGATAGGTTAAAGGTAATGACAAGCGAACTTAAAAAATTGGGTGCTGACATAGAAGAAGGCGAAGATTTTTTAATAATTCGTGGGCATTCACCCATTAACACAGACGGAAGTTCAAATGAAAATTTCTGTTTACACGGAGGAACTATTGAAAGTTATCATGATCATAGAGTTGCAATGTCTGTGTCCTGTATAGCATTAGGCCTTCCTGAAGGCGAAGAAATAATAATAAACGATTTTGAATGTCATGAAGTATCTTTCCCCGGTTTTTTCAATACAATGAACGCTCTAGGATCTAATTTTATTGAGATAAATTAAAACATAAAATTTGCACCTCCCTCATTTTTATGCAAACTGACAGCTTCTTGCATATGAGGGAGCTGTATTTTTTCAATTTCACTCATATCTGCAATCGTGCGTGCTACCTTAATACAAGCATGTAATCCTCGTGCAGAAAAACCATACAGTAAAGATTCAGTGTTTAAATAGTTTTCTACTTCAGCATCTAAAGTACAAAATTGCTTTAGCTCTGATGCTGACAAATAACTGTTTGCTTTTTGCTGCCTTTTACGCTGAATAATCGTTGCTTTTTCAATATCTTTTCTTAGCTCTTCAGTTGTTACAGTAAAAGAGTTTTGAGGGGCCTTTTTATTATCTAAATTTGCTCTACCAAGAGAAACCCGTATATCGATTCTATCAAGTAGGGGTGCAGAAAAACGTCTCCAATACTGCTCCACAGCTCTTGAACTACAAAGGCATATTTTATCGTCAGTTCCAAAGTTGCCACATGGGCAAGGATTTGATGCTATTAAAAGCTGAAACCGTGCGGGAAATTCTGTGCTCCTGCCTGCACGACTTAATGTTACTTTACCATCTTCTAAAGGAACCCTAAGTGTTTGCAAAACAGATGTTTTAAACTCAGAAGCTTCGTCTAAAAAAAGAATCCCATTGTGTGCTAAAGAGATTTCTCCAGGCCTACAATAAGGCCCTCCTCCTATCATCCCTTCAAGACTGGAACTTTGATGGGGCATTCTAAAGGGTGGTTCAACCATAAGACTTTCACCAGGTTTTAGTTTCCCAGCAATGCTATAAATTCTTGTGACTGGTAAAGCTTCCTCAATACTAAGTAGTGGTAGAAGGCTTTGGAAGTGTTGGAGGGCTAGAGTTTTTCCGCATCCAGGTGGCCCATATGCGATTAAGTTATGCAAGCCAGCTGCTGCAACTTGTAAAGAGCGTAAAAAAAGAGGTTGTCCAATTACAGTTTTATAGTCAAAGGTATCATCAGAAGGAAACGAAAGACTAGAGATAGAGGAAGCTTTTTCTTGTGCTGTTTCCTTTCTAGGAACGACTTTATTATAAAAGCTTTTAGAGCGAAGTTTTATTATGAGCTTATAAGCATCTTGTAAATTTGTTACCGTAAAGATTCGAAGGTTTTTTAATCCTGCTGCCTCTTGAGCGTTTTCTTCGGGAATAATACAAAACTGGATTTTATTTTCAGCAGATGTTGATAAAGCTGCATGAACACCTCTAACAGGTCTAACATTGCCAGAAAGCTCTAATTCTCCCATCACTAGAATTTGAACATCTTCATGGAATGTATCGTTAGGTATACTCACATCTGCATCAAGATTTAATTTTTCTTGAAGAACGGCAAGTGCAATACCAAGGTCAAATCCGGCTCCTTCTTTTTTTACATCTGCAGGAGAAAGGCTAATTAAAACTCTTTCTAAGGGGAATTCTAGACCACTGTTTCGAATTGCAGCTCTCATCCTTTCGCGTGCTTCTTTTACAGCATTGTCTGCTAGCCCGACAACTTCTACAAGAGGAATTCCACGGCGCAAATCTACTTCAATAGAGACAAGAGCGCCTTCATAACCAAACGGGGAAAAACTAATTATTTTCATCGCAATCTCCAATAAAAAAGTGTTACCTTATTACTAGCGTTTTGATTTCAAAATAAGTGGGTTTTTTCCCTGTTTTATAAAAAAAGTTTACTTTTTAGCATCAATTTGTGGTTTTAGTTCTTGTAACCAAAATCTCTCATCAATAGAGAGCCCTCCACTCGTTTTCCCAATTTTTCTATCATTACGAACATGTTCACCATGAAAATCACTTCCAGCAGTAATAAAGTATCCGATTCTTTTCGCCATTTCTTCAAGGCGTTTTGCTTCTACAACTCTAACGCCTGGGTGCCAAGCCTCTAAACCTTCAACTCCTCTATCAAAGATATCTTGCAAAACAGGTTCTATTTTCCCCCAAGAAAGGTATAAAGAAAGAGGATGTGCCAGAACAGGAATACCCCCGCTATCTTTTATTGCAATAATCGCTTCATCTAAATTTGCTCCAACTTTAGGGACATAAAAAGGCATATGCCGCGCTAGATATTTATCAAAAGCATGCTGTCTATTTTTAACAATTTTTTTTGAAACTAAATAATCTGCAATATGAGGGCGCCCTAACGAGTCTGTTGAAAACATGTTTTTTAGTTCTTCTACAGAAACATTTATTCCAGAACTTTGCATTTTTTCAACAATTTCTTCATTTCGTGTCTTGCGAGATTTGCGTAAAAATGCGATAATATCTAACAAGGATGAGCTCGGTTTTTTCAAATCTAAGCCTAGTAAATGAAACTCCCCAGTAGGCCATTCAATGTTTATTTCAATGCCAGGAATAAATAGTATGTTGTTTTTTTCGGAAGATGCTTTTGCTTCTTCTAACCCGGCAATAGTATCATGATCGGTGAGAGCCATAATCTTTAGACCTTTTGAAGCACCGTAATCAATAAGGGAAGAAGGGGACAGGGAGCCATCTGAGGCACTTGAATGTGTATGTAAATCGATCATAAAAAAACTATATCATAAAAATAATTTTTATGATATAATGAAAAAAATATAATTTTGTGATATAATAGAAATAGAGGTAAGAAAATGCCAAAGGCAATGCAGTACACAAAAGGATCTATCATTTATTTCGCCGGCGACATGGATGAAAGAATCTTTATTCTCCAAAAGGGAATGGTACTTTTGACAAGCACCGACATCGAAACAAATATACCCTCAACCGAACACATTCGCGAAGGTGAATTTTTTGGTGTTAAATCTGCATTGGGACATTTCCCTCGTGAAGAGACAGCTACTGTTGTTACTGAAACAAGTGCAATTGCTTTAACTGTTCAAGAATTTGAAAAAATGTTTAGCGGTAATAGACAAGTTATTATGAAAATGTTAAAAGTTTTTTCAAATCAATTAAGAGCAATCCATAAAAAAACAGAATCTATTTTAAAAAGTGAAATTGATATTGATCAAGTATCAGGGATGATTTCTGTAGCGCAAAGCTTTTTTGACGACGAACAATACAAAGCATGCTGCGATGTTTGCACAAAGCTATTGTCAAGATTTCCAACTACATCAAAAAAAGAAGAAGTTGCAAAAATATATGCATCATCAAAAAGACGTTTAGACTTACAAGGTGGACGTTCAAAAAAAGCTGCACACGTGGGAGATTCGGAAGAAGAAATAACAGGAAGTTCTTCAGCGCTAAAGCAATTCTCTTTACCAACTTTTTCTCGGTTTGCAAAAACTTTCGAACCAGAAGCAGTTATTATTTCTGAGTATGAGCCAGGAGACAGTTTTTATCTTATCCAATCTGGACAAGTACAATTAGTAAAATGTGTTAAAGGCTCAAAGAAAAACATCGACATATTAAAGCCTTCTGAATTTTTTGGAGAAATGGCAATATTAGAAAATACGCCGCGTTCTGCAACTGCTCTTGCCTTAAATAAGGTTGAAGTGCTTGAGTTTAATAAAGAGAATTTTGAGGTTCTCATTATGGGGAATCCTCAAATTGCGCTCATATTGTTAAAGCTTTTTTGCAAGCGTATTTATGACCAAAAAAGACGTTTTAAAATTCTTGTTATTGAAGATTTACAAGCTAGAATTGCAGACGTATTTTTAATGTTTGATGAAATGAATCGAAATCCACAAGGTGTAGATAGGTCCAGACAATTTAACTTAACAATACAAGACTTGTCACATTGGGCTGGTCTTCCGTTTGATGTAGCTCGTGATGAAGTAAATAAATTTGTTGAAAAACGAAAACTAGAAGTATATGATACGTACATGGTTGTAACAAATATTGTTGATATGCGACGTATTGTAGATACAAAAGCAGCTGTTCGTACAACATAATAATATAAATAATTCATATATTAAAACAAGCTTTTTCATGACCTTTGTAAAAAATTTAAAGGTTTTTCTGAAAAAGCTTTTTTTTGTTGAAAATTTACAATTTATGATATATAATCTAATATATGATTTATGAGGTAATGCTGACCCTTTTTCCTGGGCAAGAGGAAGATAAAGAGTTAGTTAAAAAAAGAGCATTAAAAATGCTAAGTGATAGCGGAACGTATATTAGTAGCTCCGAGGTTTCTGCTATAGTTTTAAAAAAGAAGTCGGTAGATGCGCGGCGAAAAGATGTAAAAATACATATTCGTTATGCAGTGTATGTTGGTGAAACACCAGAAAACAGTTTTACACCAGAATGGAAAAAAACAGACTCATCAAAACAAGTTGTAATAATTGGCGCAGGTCCAGCTGGTCTTTTTGCAGCTCTTAAGTTTATAGAAAGTGGCATACAGCCAATAATCATAGAGAGAGGTTGTGAAACTTCTCAAAGAAAAAAAGATATAGCCGAAATAAGTCGATCAGGAGCAGTTGAAGAAAATTCAAATTATTGCTTTGGCGAAGGTGGGGCAGGAACCTTTTCAGATGGGAAACTTTATTCTCGTTCTAATAAAAGAGGGGATATCTCTCGCATTTTATCAATTCTTCATCATCATGGTGCGGACAAATTAATTTTGTCAGATGCACATCCTCATGTTGGTACTGAAAAACTACCAGAAATTATTACCGCAATTAGTGAAACTATAAGAAATTTTGGTGGAATTATTCATTTTAATACAAAATGTATTGACTTTGAATTTGATACCGAACATCACATAACAGCAATACTTACAGAACATACAGCAACAAAAGAACAACAACGAATTGAGACTAGAACAGTAATGTTAGCTACAGGTCACTCTGCAGATGATATATATAATTTAGTAGCAAAATCAGCTGTAGCTCATGCAAGTGTTACAAGTGATAACAGGCTTTATGTATTACAACAAGCTTTAGAGTCAAAAACCTTTGCAATAGGATTGAGGCTTGAACATCCGAGAGATTTAATTGACAGTATCCAATACGGACAGGCAAAAGAAGAGGGAAATCTTCCTTCTGCAGAATATAAGCTAACAGCACAAATTGCTGGTCGCGGTGTGTATTCCTTTTGTATGTGCCCAGGTGGTTTTGTAGTCCCTTCTGCAAGTGCCCCAAGTCATATTGTGGTAAATGGAATGTCTGCTTCTAAGCGAAATTCAAAGTGGTCAAATTCTGCAATAGTTGTAGAAACCCGCCCAGAGGATATTCCTTCTGAATTTGGAAATGATGTTTTAGCAGGCCTTAAATTTCGCAGCAGTATAGAAGAAGAGTCTTTTAAGCAAGCAAAACAAGCCAAAGCAAAAAATCCACAAGCTGCACCAGCACAAAAGTTAACGGATTTTCTTGAGGGGCGACTTTCAAAAAATCTTCCCGAAACTTCATATGTTCCAGGCTTAGTTCCTTCTCGATTAGACTTATGGCTTCCTGAACATATTTCATTGCGATTACAAGAAGCCTTTCATGAATTTGATAAAAAGATGAAAGGTTTTATATGTGATGAGGCCGTGCTAATAGCACCAGAAACAAGAACGTCAACTCCAATTAGAATTTTGCGTCACTCAATAAGTTGTGAAAATCCAGTACTAAAAGGTGTTTATCCAGCAGGTGAAGGTGCTGGTTATTCTGGAGGAATTGTTTCTTCTGCTATGGATGGTGAAAATGTTGCAAAAGCTATAATTGAAAACATCTTTGAGGAAAGCAAGAATGAAACCACTGAAAGACATTGAGATAGCGCAAAATAATAAAATGTATCCTATCATAGATATTGCAAAAGGGATATCGCTTGAAGAACAGGATATAGATTTCTTTGGAACTTATAAAGCAAAGCTATCTTTAAAAAAGTTGCGAGAAATACAGAATACAGATGTATCTCAGCAAGGAAAACTAATTCTTGTTACAGCTATTACTCCAACACCGGCGGGAGAAGGAAAGTCTACTGTTACTATTGGCCTTGCAGACGGGTTAAAAGAAATTGGAAAAAAAGTCGTAATAGCATTGAGAGAGCCATCTTTAGGGCCTTGCTTTGGTATAAAAGGTGGCGCTTGTGGGGGCGGTTATTCTCAAATAGTCCCTATGGAAGATATTAACCTTCATTTTACAGGGGATATTCACGCTATATCAATTGCAAATAATCTTATAGCAGCCCTTATTGATAATCATATTCAACAAGGAAATGAATTAGGAATAAATCCAAAAACTATTTCATGGAAAAGATGTGTTGACTTAAATGATAGAGCTTTACGAAACATTGTTATTGGTCTAGGGGCAAATGCAGATGGAATAACAAGAGAAGATCACTTTTCAATTGCAGTGGCAAGTGAAATTATGGCAATAGTATGTCTGTCAAAAACTATTTCAGAATTAAAAGAAAGATTGAAAAATATTGTCATTGCTAAAAATTATGCAAAACAATTTATTACATTAGGGGCATTAGGAATTACAGGAGCTATTGCAGCTGTTTTAAAAGATGCAATTAGGCCTAATTTAGTGCAAACCCTTGAACATACGCCTGCCTTTGTGCATGGAGGACCTTTTGCAAACATAGCTCATGGGTGCAATAGTGTTAATGCGACATTAAGTGCTCTCGCCTTAGGTGATTATGTTGTAACAGAAGCAGGATTTGCGGCTGATTTAGGAGCTGAAAAATTCTTAGATATAAAATGTAGAACAGCAGGAATATCTCCAAGTGCTGTGGTAATTGTTGCGACAATAAGAGCTTTAAAAATGCACGGCGGCGTAACAAAAGAAAATCTTTCTTCAGAAAACATAGAGGCAATAAAACAAGGGTTTGAAAACTTACGAACGCATATAGAAAACATAGCACAGTTTGGGCTCCCTTCTGTTGTTGCTTTAAATAAGTTTTCATTAGATACTCACTCTGAAATAGACACAGTAATGAAACTTTGTAAAGAAATTGAAGTTGATTGTGTTTTAAGTGAAGGATGGGAAAAAGGTGGCAAAGGAACTATTTCTCTTGCTAAAACACTTGTAGATACAATTGATACAAAAAAAGGCTTGTTTTAAGCCTTTATATGAGCTTACAGAGCCTTTTACTGATAAAATTGAAAAAGTTGCTAAAACAATATATAGAGCAAAAGAGGTTGATTTCTCTCCCCTTGCTTTAAAAAAAATCAAAGAATTCACAGAAGCTGGCTATGCAAATATGCCTATTTGTATAGCAAAAACACAAAACTCTATAAGCCATGATAAAACACTTATTGGTTCCCCAAAAGATTATGTATTTCCGGTTCGTGATGTACAATTATATTCTGGGGCAGGCTTTCTGGTTGTGCTAGCAGGGGATATTATGACTATGCCTGGATTACCTAAAATTCCTGCTGCGTGCTCTATAGATATAGATGACGACGGTAATATTTCTGGATTGTTTTAAATGTTATTTTTAAGGTTTTCTTAGGTTTTAGAAATTAATATTTCATAAAGCCTGTCTAAGTCGTCTCTAGAAAAGTATTCAATAGTAATAGTACCTTTATCGAAATTTCCATTTAGAGAAACTTTTGTGCTTAGAGATTCAATAAGTTGATTTTCTAAAAAAGCATAATCTGCATCTTTTTTTGCAACTTTTGGTTTGTTTTTTACAGGTAAATCTTTTTTACCTTCGTTCATTTCAGTTGCTTGAGCTTCTGCTTCTCTAACAGAAAAGCCACCGCCCAATATTCGAGCAAACAAAATTCGTTGGTTAGAAGGATTTATTACAGATAAAATAGCACGCGCATGCCCAGCACTTAAAGTTCCATCCAGTAAGGATTTTTGCATATCTTCGGGAAGTTTTAGCAAACGAAGAGCATTTGCAACAGTAGATCGATTCTTACCAACTCTTTTAGCAACGTCTTCTTGAGTGATATTAGCAAGTTCCATTAAATTGTGATAGGCTTTTGCTTCTTCTAGAGGGCTTAAGTTTTCACGCTGTATATTTTCAATTAAAGCTACTTCTAATTTTTTTTGCTCGGTAAATTTTTGCACTCGAACAGGAAGTTCTTTTAAGCCTGCAAGCTTTGCAGCTCTTGTTCGTCGTTCCCCTGCAATAATGTAATATGAGCCGTCCCCAACTTCTTCAACTAATACTGCTTGAATAATACCATGCTCTTTAATTGACTCAGAAAGCTCCATTAAAGCGTCTTTATCAAATTCAGTTCTTGGTTGTTGAGGATTTGGTTTTAATAAATCGATATCAATATAAAAATCTTGTGATGAGCTTGCTGGTGTTGTGTTTTTAACAGCGCTCTTCTTTTCAGAAACAGGAGTTTTTTCATCTTGGTTATTTGTTTCGGCTAAGAGTGCGCCAAGACCTTTCCCTAAGCCCTTTTTAGCCACGCTCAATTACCTCTTGTGCTAGTTTTTCGTAACTTCTAGCCCCAGTACAACTTGGATCGTAAAGGCAAATAGGCTCTCCGTGAGAAGGAGCTTCTGAGAGACGAACATTTCTAGGAATGATAGTACTAAAAACACTATCTTTAAAATATGACTTAATTTGCATAACTACGTCGTTGGCTAGGCGCGTTCTAGAATCATACATTGTGAAGAAAATACCACCAATTGCTAGTTCTGGGTTTACGCTTTTTTGAACTTTTTTTATTGTTTGTAAAAGAAGTGTAATTCCTTCTAGCGCAAAGTATTCACATTGCATAGGAACCATTGCTGCATCAGCTGCTGCTAACCCATTAAGGGTTAAAATTCCTAAGGAAGGAGGACAATCAATTAAAATGTAATCGTATTTAGATTGTAATGGTTCAAGAGCTTTTTTTAAGAAAAATTCTCTTTCTTCTTGATCTACTAATTCTATAGCAGCTCCAGATAAATCAATTGAAGCTGAAATTGCGTCGAGATTTTTTACGTTAGTATTTTGAACAGCCTTTTCTGCAGTTACAGAACCTGAGATAAGTTCGTATACCGTTGGTTTTTCTTTAGAGACACCAACACCAGAAGACATGTTACCTTGGGAGTCAAAATCAACTAAAAGCACTTTTTTTCCTGCTATCGCCATATAAGCGCCAATGTTAATTACGGATGTCGTTTTTCCGACACCACCCTTTTGATTTACAAAAACGAAGACCTTTGCCATGGAAGTAGTATATCATTTTATTAAAAAAAAGTATATAATAAAAACATGAATATATTGTCTCTTGTTGAAAATTTACCAGTAAATATTGTATATATACCATCAGATATATCTAAGTATAATTTTTTTAATGTTATAGCAGGAGACCTTATGGCAGATCTTTTAGTAACTCAACAAGAAGAATGCTTGCTTGTTACAGGGCTTGCTACAGAGCAAACAATTCGCACTGCAGATATGCTAGGCTGTATAGCTGTTGTATTAGTTAATGAAAAACTTCCTTCTCCTGAAATGAAAGATTTGGCTGAAGATCTCAATATACCTTTGTTTGCTACAGCGCTTCCTTTATACGAAATGTGTGCTCAGCTGCATCTCCTTTTAGAAAAGGAAAGGGGTTTGTTTTAATGGTAAAAGAACTGGATATTAACAAAATGGTCTCTGCTGTTCTTTCAAATCCAAAGGGCGTAGAAAAGTATCATAAAATTAGAATTTTTAAAAATCAAGACGGATCAAAAAGTTTTTACTTTGAGTTTTTTACAAAAACACAGAGTTTTCACAAAACTTTATCAAATAAAGAAAGCCAAACCTTTTTAGAAGAGCATGTTGGAATTGTTTACAAAAACTCTGTTATAACTACAGAAAAAGAAACAATAACAATTCTTTCAAATAAAAAAGGAAAAATTACAACACTTAAAAAGCCAATAAGTTCTGTAACTACTACCGTAAAAAGTAGTCAAAATAAGCAAAAGAAATACATTTTACAAGAAGGTGTTCCTATTCCTTTTTTAATACATCTAGGAGTAATGACAGAGCAGGGGAAAGTTGTAGCTTCAAAATATGATAAATTTAAACAGATAAATAGGTTTTTAGAATTTGTTGATGACATTCTTCCAAAGGACGATATTTTTCCAGACGTATATAATGTGCTTGATTTTGGGTGTGGTAAATCTTATCTTACCTTTGCTCTTTATTATTTTTTAGTTGTAATAAAACAAAAGAAAGCGCATATTGTTGGAATAGATTTAAAAGAAGATGTTATTACTGATTGCATGGCTTTGGCGAAAAAGTGGAACTATGAGGGATTAGAGTTTAAGATTGGGCGTATAGAGGATTATGAGGCCAACAATAAAAGCCAACTTGATTTAATAATTACGCTTCATGCATGTGATACTGCCACAGATTATGCCTTATTCTATGCTATAAAAAATTCGGCAAAAGCAATTTTATCCGTTCCTTGTTGCCAGCATGAAATAAATGCAAAAATATCAAAAACAGTTCCCAATAAAGGCTTTGATGCCCTTTTGAAATACGGAATTGTAAAGGAACGTTTTGCCTCTCTTGCAACCGATGTAATGAGAGCAGAGCTTTTAGAGAGCAACGGTTATACTGTTCAGCTCATGGAATTTATCGCAATGGAGCATACGGCAAAAAATCTTTTAATACGCGCAGTAAAAAAAGAAACCACTGAAAAGATTCTTAAAAATGACTTATATAATAATTTATGTGAGTCCTTGGGAGTAAAAAACACATTAGATTTATTGCTGAATAAATAAAAAAAACAACATGTGTTTTTTTGCCTGTTTAGCTCTAGTCAAAAAGTGCAAACAATGTTATTCTATTCATATGGCAAGCATTTGCCGATAATGAGATAGTATGGAAAATAACGAAGCAGTAGATCTAGGTAAAAAAATATTTTTTCTCAATCCTCCTTTTGACTTTACTAAGATTATTGTTCCAATTTTATCTGACAAAGAATATGAGATTTATATACTTCAAGATTACAAGTTTGCTAAAGAAGCCCTTCGAAAATACCCAGGTTCAATTTGTTTTGTGTGCATAGATGGAGGTATGTCAATAGAGCATTGGTATAATTATATTGTATCTTTTTCTAATGACCCATCTTTATCAAGTATTTTGCTAGGAGTAATGTCTTTGTATGCAGGAGCAAGCGATAGAAACCATTTTTTACTAAATGCTATGATTCCCGCAGGCTTTATTTCTTTAGCCAATAAAAAAGACGAATTAGTAGACACCATTGAAGGAGTTTTGCGAATAAACAATGCAAAGGGTGTTAGAAAATTCGTAAGGGTTGATTGCAAAACTGATAAGCTAATTTCTGCTCAATTTAAAAATGAAAATACTATGTATCCTTTTAAAATTGAAGATATTAGTTCTGCTGGCTTATTATGTGCTACATCAATGACAGTTGGAGCACACTTTTCTCAAAACATGCTATTAAAAGATTTTATCCTGGTTTTACGTAGTCAAAAAATTAAATGTAATGTTGTAATACTGAAAACTTTTGTAAAAGATGGAAAATGCTATCTTGTTCTTTTATTTACAAAAGGACTCCCTTTTGTTGCGAAAACGGCAATACAAGCCTATATAAGATTTTTCTTGCAAAATTCTTTGGAAGCAGATCTCGTAACAACTCCTCCTGATGAAACAGACTATTCAAAACTCCATGACGCAGCTATTGCTGCAGATGTAGAAGATGCCTTTCTTATTTCTGTTGATGAAGAAGATGTTCTTTTTTCAGATGACGCCGAAGCAGTAACATATGCGGATGATTTTGAAGATGGAGCTTTAGGGGATATCTCTTCTCCTCTTTTTAACAATGATGATGAAGAGCAGTTTTTACAACAAATGAAATATTTGGATGAAGACGTAGAGGGCGATGTCCAACTAATCGACGACACAGATTAAATCTCTGATAATTTCTCCTGCAATTAAAAGACCTGCAACAGAGGGGACAAAAGAAATGCTAGCTGGCGGGCTTGCTTTTATAGGCTCTTCTTTCGAGAATAACACTTTCACTTTTTTTATTCCACGAGCTTTAAGCTCTTTTCTCATTACCCTTGCCAGAGGGCACACTGATGTTTTTTCGATTGTGGTGATTTCAAAAGAAGCGTTAATTTTATTGCCTGTTCCCATGCTGGAAATAATAGGGACAGAATATTCTTTTGCTTTTTCAATTAATAAGAGTTTGGCGCTTACCGTATCTATAGCATCAACAATATAATCACATGTTACAAGTTCTGAGTCTAGAGCGTTTGCTGTTTCTTTTCCATAAAAAATGGAAAAGGCCTTTATCTTTGCTTCTGGGTTTATTTCTAAAATTCTTTTTGTTGCACAGTCTGTTTTTTTTAACCCTATAGTTGAGTGAAGGGCATACAATTGACGATTTAAATTACTTTTTACAATAACGTCATTATCAACAAGAACAAATGATCCTATCCCTGCTCTTGCTAAGGCTTCCGTTACAAAAGAGCCGACACCTCCAAGTCCAAAGACTGCTATTTTTTTGTTATGTAACAAAGTAATAGAATCTTTACCTATGAGAGATTCTGTTCTGCTGAATTGAGATTCTTCTGAACTTGCTAATTGTATAGATTTTTGGGCTTTGTTCATAAAAAAAAGTTCCTTTATTTTTTATCTTGCTTGTGGATAACTTGTGAAAAACTTATTAGTTTTTACATAAGAAGTCGTCATCCTTCTGCTTCTGGAAATATTTCTCTGTAGCACGTTATACTATCATATTTTCTTTCTTCTAATAAAGAGAGAAAATAAAAAAAAATGTGTAAAGTAAGCATAAAAAGCGATAACAGGTGTACAATTTTGGTAAAAAAAACTCATTTTTTTATAAAAATATCAAAAATAATGAATAACATGTTCACTTTTATTTGTTTGCATGAAAAAGTTTATTTTTATATATAAACAAACGTATAGTTAAAAAATCTTTTTTTTGAAGAATAAAGAAAAAAAACTTTGATATGCTTGTGGATAACTTGTGTAAAAAACTGTAAAAATATATGTCTATTAGGTGTAACCTTTTTTCCTTTTTTATGTTATACTGTTGTAATGTATGTATTTAATGTACAACCAGGAACACCGCTGCCTTCTGGAGCGAGTATCCGAAAAGATGGTGTAAACTTTAGTCTCTTTTCTCGAAATGGAACAGCTGTAAAAATTGTGCTTTTTGAAAAAGAAGAAGACGAAGAGCCTTGTTTTGTATACGACTTAGACCCTGTTAAAAATAGAACAGGTGATATTTGGCACATTCATATTGATGAAGCAAAAGCAGGCTCTCTGTATTTGTATACCGTAGATGGTCCTGATAATCCAGAACAAGGACATCGATTTAACAAAGAACATTACTTGCTAGATCCTTATGCAAAAGCAATTACCTCTTCTTCTGTGTTTAAATATATTCAGCAAAAGAAAGCTGATTCGAAAAAAGAATCTTCATATGATTATAAAGACAAGAAAAAAGAATTAATGCCAAAATGTGTTGTTGTTGATGACGAAGAGTTTGACTGGAAAGGGGATAAGCCTTTAAATTATCCTCTTAGAAAAAGTATTTTATATGAAACACATTTAAAAGGATTTACACAAAGTGAAACAGCTTCTGTAAAGCACAGAGGTACATATAAAGGTTTAGTAGAAAAAATACCATACCTAAAAGAGCTAGGCGTAACAAGCGTAGAATTGTTACCTCTTCAAGAATTTGATGAATATGAAAATACCAATACAAACCCTAAAACAGGAAAGCTTTTAACAAATTATTGGGGATACAGCACAATGTGTTTCTTTGCCCCAAAAGCCTCTTATGCCATAGATACTAAACCAGGACATTGTGTGAACGAGTTTAAAGAAATGGTACGAGAAATGCATAAAAATGGTTTAGAAGTTATTCTCGATATTGTTTTTAACCATACTGCGGAGGGAAATGAAAAAGGACCTACTATTAATTTTAAGGGTTTAGATAATTCCATATATTACATGCTCGAAGACGAGCAAAAACAACACTACAAAAATTATTCTGGTTGTGGAAATACTTTAAATTGCAACCATCCTGTAGTTAGAACCTTTATAATGGATTGTCTTCGTTACTGGGTTTGTGAAATGCATGTGGATGGTTTTCGTTTTGACTTGGGCTCAATTTTAGGAAGAGACCAAAATGGAGAGCTAATGGAAAATCCTCCAATGCTTGAACGAATTGCAGAAGAACCAGTTTTAAGAAACACAAAAATAATTGCTGAAGCATGGGATGCAGGTGGCGCCTATCAGGTAGGAGGATTTCCTGGGGGGCGTTGGGCTGAATGGAATGATCGATTTAGAGATGATATAAGAAAGTTTTGGCGAGGTGATGAAAACTGTGTAAATGGGGTTGCTACAAGAATAGCAGGTAGTTCTGATTTATACTTACGAGATGGACGTAAACCTTTTCACTCTATAAATTTTTTAACAAGTCATGATGGTTTTACATTAAATGATTTGGTAAGCTACAACAAAAAGCATAATGAAGAAAATGGTGAGGAAAACAGAGACGGTTCTGATAACAATCTTAGTTATAATTATGGGTACGAAGGAAGTACCTCTAATAAAGAGATAGAAAATTTCCGCACGAAGCAGTTAAAGAACTTTCTTCTTACATTGTTTTTATCCCAAGGGACTCCTATGCTGTTAGCTGGAGATGAATTCAGAAACACTCAAAAAGGGAATAATAACGCATATTGTCAGGATAATGAAATGACTTGGATTGATTGGTCATACAAAAATAAGTATTCAGAAATTTTTCTATTTACACGAAAGGCAATTGCTTTTCGACAACATCATCCCGCTTTTTGTAGACCTGAATTTTTTGTAGGGCAAGATAAGTCCTATAACAGTCTTTTAGATATAGCATGGTTTGATGAAGAAGGAAAAATTCCAGATTGGAGCAAAGAAAATAGAATAATAGCTTGCCGTATGGATGGTAGCAAAGCAGAAATTTTTAGTGACAGAGATGATAACGATTTTTATCTTATATTAAATCCTTGTGCAGAAAAAATCAGTGTTGTTGTCCCCCCTCCATCAATAGGAACAAAATGGTACAGGGTTGTAGATACTTCTTTGCAAGCTCCTAAAGATTTCTTGCCTTCAGGAGAAGAAGAAATCCTTTGGCCTGAAGAAAAATATATCCTATCTGCACATAGTATGGTTGTATTAATGAGCAAATAAGCTTGTTTTAATATGAAAAATAGTATATAGTGAAAATATTCAGATTTAGGAGAAATTTATGACATTTGATTCTGCTTCCTTTAAAGAAAGAATAAAAGCTCGTTTGAAACGCCAATATGGTAAAGAAATCAAAACAGCAACAATTAGACAAATTTATGATGCTAGTGCAGCCTCTATTCAAGAGATGACTATGGATAATTGGATGAAAACCCGAAATGAGCATGAGCAAAAAGGGGTTAGGTCTGTTTATTACTTTTCAGCTGAATTTTTAATGGGGCGTGCCTTAGGAAATAACTTAATAAATACAATATTAAAAGATGGTGTAATATCCGCTCTTGATGAACTAGGAATTGATTATAATCAAATTGAGGATCATGAGCCAGATGCTGCCTTAGGAAATGGTGGTCTCGGCCGTTTGGCAGCATGCTTTTTGGATTCACTAGCTACACTAAATTATCCTGCCTATGGATACGGAATTCGATATGAATACGGAATGTTTGAACAACATATTGAAAATGGTTTTCAGGTTGAATATCCAGACAACTGGCTGCGACACCGTGATCCTTGGCAAATAAAAAGAAGTGACTTATCTGTAGAAGTAAAATTTGGGGGACAAGTTTCTGTTCAAAAAGATGCATCAGGTGAAAACCGTTTTTCAATTGAAAATGCAGAGATTGTTACGGGAATTCCGTATGATACTCCTATTATCGGGTATGATACAAATACAATAAACACACTTCGTTTGTGGAGAGCAACTTCTCCAAATGGTTTCGACTTACAACTATTTAATGATATGCATTATAATCGCTCTGTTGAGAGAAAAAATGACGCAGAGAATATTTCTAGAGTTTTATATCCAAATGATTCAGGAGCTTCTGGTAAGACATTACGTCTAAAACAACAATATTTTTTCTGTTCAGCAAGTTTGCAAGATTTGGTGAGAAGCTATGTTAGCAAGTATGGTGAAGATTTTTCAGATTTTGCAAAGTATCATGTTGTTCAATTAAATGATACTCACCCAGTAGTAGCTATACCAGAACTAATGAGAATCTTGATGGATGAATATTCTGTAGGGTGGGAAAAGGCTTGGAGCGTTGTTACAGAAACTTTTGCATATACAAATCACACTATATTGGCAGAAGCTCTTGAAAAATGGCCAATAGATATTTTCCAATCGCTATTACCTCGGATTTATCAAATTGTTGAAGAAATTAATAGACGATTTAATCTTGTTTTAGTTGAAAAATTTCCAAATGACTATCAACGACACAATAGAATGAGTATAATTGCAAATGGCATGATTCATATGGCATGGCTTGCAATACATACTTGTTTTAGTGTTAATGGTGTTGCTGCTTTGCATACACAAATACTTATAGACAGTGAACTAAAAGACTGGGCAGAGCTATACCCAACCAAGTTTAACAACAAAACTAATGGTGTAACGCAACGTCGTTGGCTTTTAAGTGCAAATCCTTTATTAGCTGATTTTATTACAGCAAAAATTGGCAATGGATGGCAAACAGATCTTTCTTTATTAAAAGGGCTTGAAAAATATGCAGATAATGAAGATGCATTAAAAGAGCTTTTAGACATAAAGAAAAAAAATAAAAAAGTGTTCGCAAAATGGCTTGTTGAAACACAAAATGAGTTTGTAGATCCAGATTCAATTTTTGACACTCAAATTAAACGCTTGCATGAATATAAGCGACAACTATTGAATGTTCTTCATATTATTTATTTATATAATAAACTTGTAGAAGATCAAAGTTATAATCCCCCTGCTAGAACTTTTCTTTTTGGAGCAAAAGCTGCTTCAGGGTATCGCAGAGCGAAGTCTATTATTAAATTAATTACTTCAATTGCCGACAAAGTTAATAATGATCCTCGAGTAAGAGGAAAATTACGCGTTGTTTTTGTTCCAAATTATCGTGTAACAGCAGCAGAAAAATTGTTTCCAGCATCTGATGTATCAGAGCAAATATCAACAGCAGGAAAAGAAGCCTCTGGAACAGGGAATATGAAATTTATGATTAATGGGGCTTTAACAATTGGTACCTTAGATGGTGCTAATATTGAAATCGTTGAAGAAGCTGGAGAAGAAAATGCCTTTATTTTCGGTTTGACAGCGCAAGAAATTGCTACCATTGAGCAAGAGCATAGTTATAATCCTCAAAAGTATATTCAAGAAAACCCTGATTTAGCAAAAGCTCTTAACCAACTTATTGATGGAACATTTGATTCTTCTGGAACACTTTTTAGAGAACTTTACGACTCTCTTGTTTATGGTATTGAAGGTCAAAGACCTGATACTTATTACGTTCTTGCAGACTTCGAAGGATATTGCAAAGCGCAAGAAAGAGTAGCTGAAGCTTATACAGATGAGCTTGGTTGGGCAAAAAAAGCATTATTAAATATTGCCCGCTCAGGAAAGTTTTCATCAGATAGAACAATTGAGGATTATGTTGCAGATATTTGGAAGCTAAAAAAAATAAGCATAAAGTAATTTATGTGAGATGAAGTTAGGAGAACTAAATGAAAAACAAAAGACTTTATTATTCAAATTCGATGACAGAGAGGCTTAGCCCACAAGAAAAAATACAACTTCCTTTTTATGTCATAATGTCTATTTCTATTGCAATAATTTTTGTGTTTATAGCAGTTGCATTGGTAGTAGTAGGAAGCCCAATAGGTGCTGCTTTAATGTCTTCAGGGATTGTCTTTTTTGGAGTAGCCTTTTATAAATTTAGAAAAGGTAAAATAAGGGTAGGAACAACCATTACAACGGTGGGTCTTTTAATTGCAGAATCAATTGTAGTATTTATACTAGACTTTGGGGCAAATCCATACGGGTTATATAGGATTCTAGCCTTTACTTTGTTTTTATATATTGCAAAGTTTTTACTTTCATCACGGCTCAGTGAACTTATTACATTTGCATTAATAGCAATTATAATGTTTGTAAGCCAATCGATTTTGTCTTATAAAGAAATGCCAGTTGATCAATTAGAAACATATATTGCTTGTATTGCCATTAGTGCAGTATGTATTATTGGAACTACGATTCTCTTAGTTTCACTTTTTAAGATGTTTGGTGCTCTGAATGATTATGCTGATAGTGAAAAAGTAAAGGTTGAAGAAGCTTTTTCAAAAGTAACAAATGTGCTTAATGATAGTAAGCAAGGGTTGGAAGTTGGAAATATTCTTTCTGAAGAAGCTACTACAGCAGCTTTAGATTTAAGAAAAATGGCAAAGGTTTTTTCTACACTACAATCTTCTGCAAAAGACTTAACAGAAAGTATTTCTACTGTTACAGACTTGTTTTCAGTTATAGAAAAAAATGCAACTGAGATGCAAGAAGGAACAAAATCTCAAAATGCTTCAATTACAGAAAGTTCAGTTGCGTTAACCGAAATTTCTACAAATATTTCTAGTG
>CAYJLQ010000003.1:0-26511 GCA_964370725.1 uncultured Treponemataceae bacterium | reverse complement strand
TATAAAACTGAGATATCTAAGTACAAATTATTGTGATTTTTTTCACTTTATATCTTGTTTTTTACTAAAATAATAAATAATATCACCTTTTTTCATTGACAAACATATAAAATACACTTAAAATATACATATATTTGTGATGTTTTTCACACTAAGGAGGTAAATGTGATTCCTAATCCATCAAAAAAAAGACTTATACAATTAACAAGACTTTTAAAATATGTGCAAACAGACTACATTACCTCAGTTCAAATTGAACAATTAAGTGGATGGAAAGACACAACAGTTAGAAAAGATATATCTTATGTACTTAAAACACATACAGTAACAAGTGCTTCAAACGGCTATGTAAAAAACGAACTGTTTGATGCAATACGTTTAACTTTACAAGAAAACCAAGAAGAAAAAAAATGCTGCGTTATAGGCTTAAGTAAAATTGCGCAAGCACTTATACAATCAAAAGAAGTTGACATTTCAGAGTTTACCCTTTTAGCAGGTTTTGATGAAAGTATAAATAGAGTGGAAACAATGAATGCACCATTTCCATTGTTTGCGCTACATAAATTAGAGGAAGTTATTCAAGAAGCAAACATCCAATATGCAATACTGGATGTTAACGACGAAGATGCAATAGAAATTGCAAAAAGACTTACAAAAATAGGAATAAAAGGCATAGTAAATTATACAAATGCTATTCTTCCAATGGGAAAAACCACAAAAGTAGAAAACGTTTCGGTTATTGCAGCATTGCAAAACCTAGCGTATTAATAAACCACGTGCAAAAAGAGAGGATTATATGAGAGTGCACAATTTTTCAGCAGGCCCATCTTGTTTACCAGAAGATGTATTAAATGAAGTTCAAGCAGAAGTACTTGACTATAAGGGCACAGGGCAAAGTGTTATGGAAATGAGCCATAGGTCAAAGCCATTTGAAACCATAATTGCAGATGTAGAATCTAAAATTCGAAAGCTTATGAACATCCCTGCAAACTACAAGGTGCTTTTTTTACAAGGGGGAGCAAGTACACAATTTGCTATGATTCCTCTAAACTTAAAAAAGAGCGGGAAAGCAGCATATGTAAACACTGGTGTATGGGCAAAAAAAGCTATAAGCGAGGCAAAAAAATATATCTCTGTTGATGTCATTGCAACAGGCGAAGATAAAAACTTTTTAGCCATTCCAAGTATTGAAAAAATTGAGGGAGAGTACGACTATGCTCATATTACCCTTAACAATACCATTATGGGAACACTATTTAACACACTACCTACTATCTCTGAATCGATTCCATTAGTGGCTGATATTTCAAGTTGCATACTTTCAGAACCATTAGATGTTTCAAAATTCGCCCTACTCTATGCAGGTGCTCAAAAAAACCTTGCACCAGCTGGTGTTACACTTGTTATTATCAGAGATGACTTAATTCAAGACTCTCCATTTGACTTTACGCCAACTATGCTTAGTTATAAAACGCACATTGAAGGGGAATCAATGTATAACACTCCTCCATGTTGGAGCATATACGTTATGGGAAAAGTGCTTAATTGGATAGAAAATAATGGCGGCGCCGAAGGTATGAAAAAACGAAACGAAGAAAAGGCAAACATGTTCTATGAATATCTTGATAACAGTCCATACTACATGGCTCCAGTTGAAAAAGATAGCCGCTCTTTAATGAACATTCCTTTTTTAACAAAAGAAACTGATGATGAAAAAGCAAAGGCTCTAAATAAGCTCTTTGTGCTAGAGGCAGAAAAACAAGGCTTAATGAACCTTGCAGGCCATCGTTTAGTGGGCGGAATGAGAGCATCAATGTATAACGCCATGGAATTAGATGGAGTTAAGGCTCTAATCGCTTTCATGGAACAATTTGCTAAAGAAAATTTAGTTAATTAACAATTACATAAGGAGAATTTAAATGTATAAAATACAAACATTAAACAAAATATCAGCAAAAGGCTTAGACGAATTTGATCGCGAACACTATGAAATAGCATCAGAAATATTAAATCCAGATGCAATCCTTGTTCGTTCTGGAGACATGCATTCAGTAGAAATACCAAACACACTTAAAGCTATAGCACGGGCAGGAGCCGGAACAAATAACATACCTATTCCTCAAATGAGCGAAAAAGGAATTGTAGTTTTTAACACCCCTGGAGCAAACGCAAATGCAGTAAAAGAACTTGTTTTAGCTGCATTATTTATTGCAAGCAGACCTATAATCCAAGCTAATGAATGGGCGAAAACACTTTTAGGAAATGGCGCTAATATTCCCGATTTAGCAGAAAAAGGAAAATCTCAGTTTGTTGGGCCTGAAATTAGCGGCAAAACACTTGGGGTTATTGGGCTTGGTGCAATTGGGGCAAAAGTAGCCAATACAGCAACAGAGCTTGGGATGAAAGTAATTGGTTTCGACCCATTTATCTCTGTAGATAGCGCATGGGCATTAAGCCGTTCAATAAAAAAAGCAGAAAGTTTAGATGCTCTTCTTTCAAAAGCAGATTACATAACTCTTCATTTACCACAAACAGCAGAAACAAAGGCCCTCATTAATGCAGACAGAATTGCATCAATGAAAAAAGGAGTTCGTGTATTAAACTTTTCTCGAGGAGGTCTTGTTGTTAACGATGACATTATAGATGCCTTAAATGCAGGAAAAGTAGCATGCTTTGTAAGTGACTTTACCGACGAAGCTTTACTTCAAGCGCCGAATGTAATATGCCTTCCTCACCTTGGAGCATCAACACCAGAAGCCGAAGAAAACTGCGCCGTTATGGCAGTAAATCAAATTCGAGACTTCCTAGAAACTGGGGCAATTATCAATTCAGTTAACTTTCCAAAATGCAAAATTGACGGACCTATTCCTGAAAATGGAACACGACTTTCTATATCTAATAAAAATGTACCAAATATGGTAGGGCAAATAACAACAGTACTTGCTGAGGCAAAACAAAATATCTCTGCCATGATTAACCACAACAGAGATGATATTGCATATAACTTAATTGATATTGAAGGTAAGGTTGACGAAGACACATTAACTATGCTGCGAAATATCGATGGTATTATTAATGTGCGTGCTATTGTAGGCTCAATAGAATAAGATTAATCAATAAAAATATAATGGCTGTGTTTTTTTTGAAATGCAGCCATAAATTTTTCCTTATATTCGCTAGAATAATGCCCTAAAACTTCCCAATCAGAATTAAAATTTGGATACTCAAAGCCAAGTACATTTTTACAGTCTTTTATACGTCGGGCAAGATGCACCATTGCTGAAGTAAAAGCTTCAAAAAATTCTAGTTCAGATTCTTCATTCATAACTTCTGAAGCTGCACAACCCCAAAATGTTGCATCGGCAGTATTAGAAAAGCGTCTAGGAACAATAATCACCTTTTTCTCATCGGCTTCTAGTGTTTTTAATTCAGTGCGCAAAGATGCCAAAAAGGCCTCGTCGTATTCTTCTATACCAGCATGTTCAACGGCATCCCAAAAAACAACTTTTTTTATACCAGTCGGTACGTTAGATTGTTCTACTACACTCATAGAGCACACTCCTATATTTAATGTTGAGCAAGTTTAACAGAAATTATTTATTATAAAGCTCAAAACACACCAAAAACCACTACCCTTTTGGGAGCGGTTTTCAGTAGTACAGTATATAAGCAATTAATCAGTTAAAATCTTAATGATTTCAGCTTTGTCGCTTGTGTTTAAAATCTTTTGTCGTTTTTCAGCACTTTTAAACAATAAACTGATTTCTGCTAAGAACTGAAGGTGTGGACCTGTCTTGTTTACAGGAGACAATGTCATAATAAAAATACGACAAGGCTCTTGATCAAGAGAATCAAAATCCACTGGAGCGTCAGAGATACCGATACAAGCAACAAGTTCTGTAACAGTATCAGTTTTTCCGTGAGGAATAGCGATACCGTGTTTCATACCTGTTGACATTTTCTTTTCTCGGTCAAGAACACATTCTCTAGCAGCAGCTTTATCAGTAATTTTCCCTGCTTTAACGAGAATCTCTAACATTTCATCAATAATACTTTCTTTTGTGTTTCCTTTCAAGTTGAGTTCAACTGTTTCAGGAGTTAAAACATTTCGTAAATTCATATCTTTATATTAAAGGGTGTACACTCAAATGTCAAGCTTTAAATTGTAAAAAAACGATAAAAAAAGCACTTTTTTTCTGCAGTGGATTTTTATTGCACTCCATGGTATAATGTTAACATGGACAATATAGAAAAGTTTTATTCAGATGTTAAAAGAATTGTTAAATTAGACCGAGCACACAATGCTGGAACCTATGATGGAATTAGAGCTAGCAAGGCAGTTGCAAAACACTTTGTTTCACAATACAGAGATTTAGGCGAACTTCCGTTTTGTATTGCAGATTATTGGGAGCAAACCTATATTCAAAATACTCAAAAAAAAGATGATGAACCAAGTGATGTAAATGTAACGTGGCTAGCTGCTGCTATGGCTTTACTAGATGGTGAGTTTTTACAAAATGCAAGTGACCAAGAAAAGAATGCATTTTCAAATAAAGACTGGAAAGAACTTTGCAACCTTGTAAACTATGAAGCAGAAGACCTCCCCCTAGACTTACTCACAAGTCTTATGTCTGTTTTTACTGAAAAAAAGGTACTATGATCACAGCATACAATTCATGTACACTATGCCCAAGAAAATGTAATATTAATCGCAACGAATATAAAACAGCCTTTTGCCATGAAACAGCAGAACTAAAAATAGGCTCAGCATGCTTACATTTTGGTGAAGAACCCCCCATTACCGTACATGGGGGTTCTGGAACAATATTTATTAGTGGATGCAATCTCGGATGCGTGTTTTGCCAAAATTTTCAAATATCTAAAGAAGGAATGGGTAAAACGGTTACAGCAAATGAATTCTCTCAAATTTGCCTTGCACTGCAACAGCAAGGCGCAGAAAACATTAATATTGTTACAGGCAGCCATGCAATTCCTTCAATCGCCGAAGGATTACGAAAAGCAAAAGAAGATGGGTTACATATTCCTATTTGTTGGAATTCGTCTGCCTTTGAAAGCTTAGAGGCACTTGAACTTTTAAATGGAATTGTAGACATCTGGCTTCCAGACTTAAAAACTCTTAACGATGAAGTTTCAGGTAAACTTTTTTTTACAAAGGATTATGCAACTACCGCAACCCAAGCAATTCAAAAAATGATAGAGCTATCACCACTTCGCCTTGAAAACAGTATTAAAGATGGGCAGGTAAAAGAAAAAATGCTTTCAGGGGTAATTATTCGCCACCTTGTTTTGCCTGATCATATTCAAGACAGTTATGACGTACTTGATTGGTTAAAGTTTTATGTAGATGATAAAGCGTATATATCCCTTATGACGCAGTATACTCCAATAAAAACAGACACAGAAAAAAAGTCACCGCAAAGATTTATTTCTGAAAATGAATTTAGAAATATTACATCCGAAATAGAAGACTACGATTTTGAACACCTCTTTTATCAAGAACTTATACAGGATGACTCATGGCTTCCAGACTTCAACAGAACTCAACCATTTTCAAATGAACTAGCAAAACCAGTTTGGCATTGGAAAAAGGGGTTTGAACTCTAATATTTATACAAATTCCAACATATCCAACTTTTAATAATTTACAAGCTTTCATATATCAAGTATAATAATTATACGGAGGAAATATGAGATTATTAACAAGATCAGATTTTGATGGACTCGTTTGTGGTGCGCTATTATTAGAAACAAAAGTAATTGACTCATGGTCATTTGTTCACCCTAAAGATATGCAAGATGGGAAAGTTGAAGTAACTTCAAATGATGTATTAGCAAACATTCCATATGCTGAGGGATGTGGTATTTGGTTCGACCATCACTATAGCGAAATAGAGAGAATGGAAGACAAGAGCATTGCAGGAGATAGAAGAATAACTCCATCATGCGCACGTGTAATATTTGACTATTACAAAGACAGTCATGACATTGCACACTTTGCAGAACTTGTAGAAGTTTGCGACCGTGTAGACTCAGGAAACTTAACAAGAGAAGAAATACTTAACCCAACTGGTGGTGTGCTTTTAGGATTTTTAATGGATCCTCGATCAGGCCTTGGTCGTTTTAGAAATTTTACGGTGTCAAACCTTGCACTCATGGAAGACTTGCTTAAAAAATGTGCAGAAATAAGTGTTGATGAAATATTAGAACTCCCAGATGTAAAAGAAAGGATTGAATGCTACAACGAGCAAACAAAACTTTTTGATGCAATGTTAAAAAAACACACTACAACAGTAAACAATGTAATTATTACCGACTTACGTGGTGTTGAAACAATTAATGCTGGAAATCGTTTTTATATTTACAGCTTATACCCAGAACAAAACATTTCAATGTGGATTGTTGATGGAAGAAATAAGCAAAATGTTTCAATTGCGATTGGATACAGCATTTTAAACAGAACTTGCGATGTAAATGTTGGAACAATATGCGCTTCATATGGAGGCGGTGGGCATAAACAAGTTGGAACTTGCCAAGTAGATTACGACACAGCAGACACAACAATTAAAGAAATAGCCCAAAAGCTTTCCGTGTAATTAAGAACAAAACACGGCGTTACGCTGTGTTTTGCAATATTAAAACTACCGTTTTATAGGTCTTCTTTTGACGCCAAAAGAAGACGTTTGTGGCTTTTCAAAGACAAAAAAATATATAGGCTTTATAAGAAAAAATATATTATTGAATATATAACATACTTTTACACCGTGATTTATCACAAAATATTTCTAAATTTTACAAATAAGAGAATATATTTCATTTACAAACCATCATTTATGGTGTACAATGTTTGTACAAGTTTTTCTGGAAGAGGGTGCTACAATGATGGAATTTCACGTTTCAAAAGTTATGAGGGATAAATGTAATTTTGACCTTCCAATGTTTTCTACAAATGGAAACGTAGTTTTTAGCCATTTTAAGAATGTACGACTTTTCGCGAAAAAATTAAATGAAACCCTTAGCCCAATTGCTGAACAAAAAAAATACATTAAAGCTGGTCAATTAAATGCAATGGGTCTAATAGATGAAATATTTCACATTGTATGCAAAAACTTTAGTGACATAAAAAACAAATCAGTTTTTACAGAGCTTTACTCACACTTAGAACAAACACTTGGTTCTGATTCACTAGATGAGCTTTTACTAGACTTTACAAAAGAATTTCCACCTTTAACTGTTTACAAGCAAGAAATCTCTGAAAGCGACTACCTAGCAAGTTCAACAGACGGCATATCAAACAAGGTTTCAACTATAGAAGAATTAATGCTATTAATTTTAGCAAATGAAAATCCTGCATTTGAACCTTTTTACATGCTTTTTAATGATGAAACACTCAAAAAGAACTCTGCCTATAAAAAGATGTGGAAAACAACCCAGTCTTTTTTCAAAAAGCAACCTCTTTTTGGGCCTAATCACACAGACCTTATATCAATGCTCAGAGAGCCTATAATAGCAAGCCCTAACAGTCTAAAAGGTCAACTTGACTATATACGTCACTCATGGAATGAAGTCGTTGGAGAACACATCCTTAAACTTCTTACAAGCATGGATATGATTACTGAAGAAGAAAAGCCAGGATGGAGCGGCCATTTTTCAGGACCTCCCCCAATGGAAGCATATAATTATGACTCGTTAATGACAGAATATGAACGTTTTAGCCCAGACAAAGATTGGATGGGGAATGTAGTTCTTATGGCAAAAACAGTTTTGGTATGGTTAGACCAATTATCAAAACAATATAAACGAGAAATTACTCGCCTAGATCAAATACCAGATGAAGAACTTGACTCCTTAGCACAAGAAGGCTTTACATCGCTTTGGCTTATTGGTATTTGGGAGCGCTCTTGGGCAAGTAAAAGAATTAAACAAATTAACGGTAATCCAGAAGCAACATCGAGCGCATACAGCTTACATGACTATGAAATAGCAGAAAATCTTGGTGGATGGTCAGCACTTGAAAATTTGCGACAACGTTTATGGTATAGAGGAATACGCATAGCAGCAGACATGGTGCCAAATCATACTGCTATGGATTCTAGTTGGGTAGTAGAAAAACCACACCTTTTTATACAGAGCCATGAATGTCCATTTCCAACATATACCTTTAATGGAGAAAACATTTCTCTTGACCCAAGAATTAGCGTATATCTAGAAGATAGATATTATTCAAAAACAGACTGTGCTGTTGTGTACAAACGTGTTGACAATCAAACAGGCGACACTCGATATATTTATCATGGGAACGATGGAACAGGGATGCCTTGGAACGACACTGCGCAAATTGACTTCCTAAATCCAGAGGCACGCGAAGAAGTTATTCAAAAAGTACTTCATGTAGCAAGAAACTTTTCTGTTATACGCTTTGATGCTGCAATGGTTTTAGCAAAAAAACATATAAGAAGACTTTGGTTTCCAGCTCCAGGACAGGGTGGAGATATTGCATCCCGTGCAGAACATGCTATAAGCAACGAAGCATTTGAAGCTGCAATTCCAAATGAATTTTGGAGAGAAGTTGTAGACCGCATTGCTACAGAGATTCCAGAAACACTTCTTTTAGCAGAAGCATTTTGGATGATGGAAGGCTATTTTGTTAGAACTCTTGGAATGCACAGAGTATACAATTCTGCCTTTATGAACATGCTAAAAAACGAAGAAAACTCAAAATATCGTTCAACCATAAAGAACACTATAGAATTTGATGCCCAAATTCTAAAACGATTTGTAAATTTTATGAACAACCCAGATGAAGAAACTGCAGTTGCACAATTTGGGAAAGGCGATAAATATTTTGGGGTATGTACACTTATGGTAACAATGCCTGGTCTTCCAATGTTTGGACATGGACAAATTGAAGGTTACGGTGAAAAATATGGAATGGAATACACCAAAGCTTATTGGAACGAAGACAAAGATTACGATCTTATAGATAGACACAATCACGATATTTTCCCACTTATGAAAAAACGTTATCTTTATTCAGATGTAGAAAATTTTAGATTCTATGATGTGTGGTCAGGAGATACTGTAAACGAAAATATTTTTGCATATTCAAATCGTTTTAACACAGAGTCTAGTGTTGTGTTTTATAATAATGCATACGAGCAAGCTGCAGGATGGATCTCTAATTCGTGCAAATATGCAACAAAATCAGAATCTGGCGATCTTAATGTGCATACACAACACATTGCTCAAGCGATGGGCTTAACAAACGATAATAGCCACTACTGTATTTTCAGAGAAAAAAAATCAGATCTTTGGTACATACGCTCAAGCAGCGAATTGTACGAAAAAGGAATATTCTTACATCTTAATGGATATGAATACCAAATTTTCATGGATATAAGCGAAGTTGAAGATGATGAAACTGGAATGTACCATGTACTTTGTAAGGAATTAAACGGCCGTGGCGTACATGACATTGACACAGCTTTAAAAGAAATATTCTTAAAAGATTTATACCAGGCATTAGAAAAATTTGCCTCTCCAGATTTTTTCAATGGGATAGCTCAACTATGCGCTCCTCATTTGCACTCTACCGATAAAACCAAAGAACCTGCCACAAAAAAAGCTCAACCACTATCAAAAATATTATCACAAATAAAAGAAAGTGGAATAGAATATTTTAATATGCTTGAAATATTTATCCAAGGAAACTATGGATCATCTACAGTATTAAAAAAGCAAAAAAACAATAAAGCATGTGACACAGATGTAGTTTGGAAACACTTTGAAAAAAGAATTACAAAACTTGTAAAACTATGTGAAAATGCAAGGAACACTAAAACAAGTCCTTCACCACTGATCACAACTTTATATGAAAATATTTTATCTCATCCTTATATGAGCGAAATCTTAGCAGGTTTTTGTGTTCTTTTTACATTAAAAGATGTATTGGGCACAAAGATAGATGCTGCATCAACAAGAGATCTTATACAACTATGGTGTCTTGAAAGAAAAATGCGCGATATACTTGTATCAATCGGTAAGCCTTCAAAAGATATGTACAACCAATTTAAAGTGATGCTTAGCATAACAGAGTTTTGCGATGCTCCTTTAAAACAAGAGCAGCTAGCAAAAGTATCTTATGATATGATTGCAAAGTTGGTTTCAGGCGATAGTTCTTTATCTATTTTAGGCATAAACCGCTATAATGATGTATTGTGGTATAACAAAGAATCTGCTCAATCCGTTGTAATGTATGCAACATTACTTTACACACTTTTCCGAGCAAAATCACAAGATTATCCTATAATTATTAAACAATGGGAAACAATATTACTCGCAATTGAAACATCGGAATACAGAGTAGAAAAGCTCTTAGAAATACTTGCGCCAAAAAAAGCGGCAAGTAAAACTGAGCTTAAAAAGAAAAAATAAGATTATCTATACTATTCTAACTCAGAAAGAATTTTTTCAACTTCAGCAATGTTGGCGGAAATCTTCTTCTGAGGTTTTATAGGGGCATACAATGCTTGTAATTTATCACTCATTTTCGGCGCTTCACCACATAACATTTTAATAGATGAAGCACAAAGCGATGGGTCTTTTACTGAAACTAGCACAAGCGCATCACCCTCTTCTTTTGACATTACGCCTTTTTTTCTCGCAGCTTCAAAGGCCCTTGAGGTTTCCATATCAAAAAAGCTTGAGTAGTTCATAAATAAATCTTGGCTAGCTTTTATTGCCTCTTCATCACTTACAACCATAGGAAAAACAAAGGCTTTCATCACAGCCGGATGAGTCATAAATATTTCTTCTAAGCGCTCAACACTTGAAGGCTCAACAGGATCTGCAGGACCTCGACTAGCAAGCGGGACTAACGAATCAAGAACAGAACATTTACCCAATGCATCCTGTGTTAATGAACCAGTACAATTTGTAATAATTCCTGTTAGCGGAAGAGAATACTTCCAACCATACAAACCAGCAGTAATATTTCCGTAGTTACCTGCAGGAATGGCATAAAACAAACTATCACTTAAATGTTTTTTTAGTCTCGAAAAGGCATACATATATAAAAAAGTATGTGGTAGTAGGCGCCCTATATTTGCAGTATTTGCCAGCGTAAGAGAATACTTTTGTATTAATTCAGGTTGTGCATAAATAGCCCGTGTAAGCTCATAGCAAGCATTCTTATCGCCATCTACCTCAACTGGGTAAATATTTCCACCATTCCAAATACAATCGCTCTCTGCAAAGCCTCGCATGGTACCCTTAGCATATAAAAGCACCGCTTTTATATTTTTTTTACCACGAATTGCAGCAGTTATAGCAGCTCCAGTTTCACCATCAGTAGATGCAAGAACAGTAGCCTTTTGATCCTTCATCAATAACACATGCTCTAAACATGAAGCAAGATACGAAAGACCAAAATCTTTATGAGTTCCTGTAGGGCCATGAAATAGCTCCAACACATACAGATTATCATCTAGTTTTTTTAATTCTGGATTAAAGGGGAAAGCACTAGCAGCAATAGATTCACTAATAATTGGACTAAATTCGTCTCTAATTAAAGCTTCAGTTAAAGAGCCAGCAATAGAAGCAAAGCTAGAATCTTCATTCATGTGCGCAATCCATGGACTTAAATTTTCGGAGTAAGCGGGAACATATAATCCTCCATCAGAAGGAAGGCATTGTAATATAGCTTGTGAAAAATCTACCTGATTTAAACTATTTCGAGTACTTACAAATTTCATCCGTTACCCCTTTTTTTTAATCGATATTTTTGAACAAAGCCTACTGGGCGATATGTCATTTTCGCTTGTCGTAAGCCTTCATCTCCTAAATCTTGCTCTCGGTTAATATATATCACAGATTCTGGCAAGCGCTGTGCTGTTGCCCTATTAACGTATTGGTATACACCTTTGTATTCATCTAAACCTTTTTCGAAGTGCACAACAAACATTTTTCCATTTGCAATATATTCGCCTAATGCCCATCCAACAGGTTTTGAGTCAGCATAAATAACCCAGCCATGTTGATCTGTAAAAGCTAATAGTGAAAGCGCAAAAAAACATTGCTCATAATCAGATGTAAGCCCCTCTGGTCGAGTTGACTGCCATTTATCGAGCACATCTCCTGCATCCTTTGCAGTAGAAACATCAAGCGGTTTTACATCACAGATATAATTTTTTTCAAAATTATTGGCGAGATTTCGCTTTTTGTGCAGCGACTTTCCTGCTAAGCTCGCAAGCTTTTCTCGCAGATATAAATAGTCAGCATTATCTCTATCTTCTTCTACATCCATATTAAGTGCTTCAAAAGCATCTTTACACGATTCATGAATATCTTCGGATATATGCTTCCATCTTCCATATTTTTCAATAAGTTGCAGAGCATTATCTTTACCAGGGCATCCACCTAATACAGAAAAAAAGAATCCATATTTATCTTTACCAGTAAGCACGTAAACATTATTGCCTAAAGTACTAATTTCATAGTTATATTTTTTTTGATGGAAAAGCAATGCTAAAAAAGTAAACTCAGAAATTCCACCTTCTAAGTTGTTTAGAAATGGATAGAGTTCATTATGCATATATGCACCGATAGGTTCAAAATTAGGGTACGATGGAATTGGCCTCATATATATAGAATACTCCTTTTTCAAAAAAATGTCAAAGAATATACGTATAAAAAGAGTGGAAAACTACAAGTTTCACTTGAAACGACTTCAAAAATATCGTATTCTATACATATGGATAAAAAAAATACGTATATAGAAAAACCTCTTTTGGAAAGATTTTTACGATATGTAAAAACATGGACAACAAGCGACTTAGCAGCAGCTGATTCAGGAATATGTCCATCAACAGAATGCCAACGAGATTTTGCATACACACTTGAAAAAGAACTAAAAGCGATTGGCATTAGCGACGTTCATGTTACAGAAAACGCCTATGTTTGTGCTCGCATTCCTGCAACAAAAGGTTATGAACAAGTACCATCAGTTGGATTTCTTGCACACATGGACACAGTGCAAGGCGTTTCTGGAAAAGATGTACAGCCTCAGGTTATTGAAAATTATGATGGCTCAGTAATTACTTTAAAGGAAGGAATACAGCTAAATCCGCAGATGGACAAAGATTTACTTCTCTCAATTGGTGAAACTATTATTACTACAGATGGGACAACACTATTAGGAGCAGATGATAAGGCAGGCATAGCAGCCATAATGACTGCGATAGATATGATCTTAAACGGTGACGAAGATAACAACACAATAGCTCACGGGCAAATTGAAATAATCTTTAACCCAGATGAAGAAACAGGGCATGGAATGGACAAGGTCCCATTAGAATGGATTCAATCTAAATGCTGCTATACACTTGATGGAAGCCATCTGGGAGAACTTGAAATAGAGTGCTTTAGTGCATATAAGAGTGAACTACTATTTAAAGGAATCTCAAAGCACACTGGAACAGCCCGACCAGATATGGTAAATGCCGTTACAATGGCCTCGAACTTTGTAGCAATGTTACCACAAAATGAAAGTCCAGAAGCAACTGATGGTTACTTAGGTTTCTATGCACCGATGAAAATAACGGGACACATTGAAGAAGCAGAAGTTACCCTCTACTTGCGCGACTTTGATGATGATTCTATGAAAAGAAGAATAGAAACAGTAGATATTCTTGCAAAAGCAATAGAAAAGAAATTCTTTGGTAGTAGCGTTATTGTTAAACATACAAAGCAATATCAAAACATGAAAAGCAAATTGGATGAGCACCCAAATGTTACAAAAAATCTTTTCGACGCTGCAAAGAGCTTAGGTCTCACCACTGTAAGTAAGCCAATACGAGGTGGAACAGATGGATCTCGTTTAACAGCTATGGGTGTTCCAACGCCAAACGTTTTCACAGGGGGCCATAACTTTCACTCACGCTCAGAATGGGCTTCTCTAAACCAAATGACATATGCCGTAAGAATGATTCTAGAAATAATTACATTAAATGCAATAAAAGGAGCTAAATAAATGGTAGAATATCATATAGAGGGAGGAATTCCCATTAAAGGAACAATTACTCCTGGAGGAAATAAAAATGCAGCCCTACCCTGTATCGCTGCAACATTACTTTCTGATGAGCCAGTAATTCTTCACAACATTCCGAACATTCATGATACACTCGTAATGCTTGATATAGCAAAAGCTGTGGGTGCAAGCGTAGAAAAAATTGATAACAATTCTTGGAAAGTGCATGCACAAAACATACAAACAACTGAAATACCAAGAGACCTATCAAAAAAGATTAGAGCATCGATTTTGTTTGCAGGGTCTATAGTTGCTCGCTGCGGAAAGGTAAGCATGTATCCACCAGGTGGGGATGTAATTGGAAGGCGCAGATTAGACACGCACTTTTTAGCATTAACAGAACTCGGTGCAAGAATTGAAGCAGATGGAAACTTCACATTTACTGCAAACAAACTTGTAGGCGCAGATATGTTCTTAGATGAAGCTTCTGTAACAGGGACTGAAAATGCACTTATGGCAGCGGTACTTGCCGAAGGTCAAACAATTATTACAAATGCTGCTTCAGAACCACATGTTCAAGATCTTTGCAATATGCTTAATCTAATGGGCGCTAAAATATCTGGAATTGGTTCAAATATCTTAGTTATTGATGGCGTAGAAAAACTTCATGGATGCGAGTTTAAAATTGGCCCTGACTTCATGGAAGTAGGCTCTTTTATTGGATTAGCAGCTGCTACAAAAGGAAGTATCTCGATAGAAGGAATTGAGCCTCGCGATTTACGCCCTATAAAATTAGCTTTTGGTAAACTAGGGATTCACTGGGAAATTGAAGGAACAACCTTACACGTAAATCAAGCGCAATCTATGCAAGTAAATACAGACTTAGGTGGAATGATTCCTAAAATTGACGATGCCCCATGGCCAGGATTCCCACCCGATTTAACAAGCATAATGACAGTTGTTGCAACACAAGTAGAAGGAACAGTATTAATACATGAAAAAATGTTTGAATCTCGTATGTTCTTTGTTGATAAGCTTATTGGTATGGGAGCAAGAATTACTCTTTGTGATCCACACAGAGCAGTAGTATCAGGACCATGCACACTTCATGGAGATGAGGAACTTACTTCACCCGATGTACGCGCTGGAATGGCAATAGTTATTGCTGCTATGTGTGCAAGCGGAAAAAGTATTATTAGAAATGTATACCAAGTAGAACGCGGTTATGAAAATCTAGCAGACAGGCTAAAAAGCCTCGGTGCACGTATAGAAAGAATTGATACATAATAGCTAGAAAGTAGCTAAAATACTTTCATAAGCCGTCTGAATGCGAATAAAAGCTTCAGCGGCTATTTTTTTTTGCTCATCGGTAAGGTCCCCTAATGTATCAGGATGATACAGAGATACAAGTGAGCGATGGGCACTTTTTACTGTTTCTAAGCTTGCACTTGGGCTAATCCCTAGCAACTGATACGCCACTTCATTATTTTCACCAGAATCTTTGCGAACATATATTTGACTTTGCAATAATTCTGCTAGGTATTCTGAAGGTTTTACCCCTCTTTCAAAATCCCAATCATATTCGACTATAGATAAAAAAGTAAAAATATCTATCAATAATTTTTCATACGTAGAATTTTTAAGCTGGGTTTTGCGTAAAGTTGCTCCAAGACATTCTACAATCAGATCGCCATTTAAGCTCTCCGAGCGAGATGCTATTCTACAAAGACTTATCCAATCGCCACTGTAGTCTTCGGAAAATCTCTTTTTCATTTGCATCCCTGCAAACTCTACACTTCCTGTACAATGAAAACCTATTGCGGCTACAAGCAAAGCACCCTCAAATGGCTCATCTGTTTGAAAGCTAGAATCGTTCATTGCATTTGATGTATTAAAAGGATTTTCTATACTTGCTTCTAAATTTGAATCTTTACGAACTCGTTTTATAAGAGTGTAAATGAAAAATGTAGTAAGAACTCCAACTACTCCTAAAGCAAAGCCACCAATGAAAAACAAAACAAGTCCGACCAAGGCCACAATGAAGTGTTTATAATTTTTCTCATAAATGCGTACTACTTTGTGTACTAGCTCAGATAACAAGAGTTTCATTTCTTTTGAGTATGACTATGCAATGATAAAAATCGTATTGAAAAAATAATTATTAGTACAAAAAAAGCAAAACACATCGCAGGAATTTGCCACATGCCATCAATACGTGCAAATGTAAATGAAATAAGAATCATCCCGTACGAAAACAATTGCCGCAAAGCTTCTGCAACTAGTGTAAACATGGGGACAACTAAAACCCAGTAAAACCTAAAAATTGTATTTTCTGGCAAACGATAATTCCATGCTTGAATAGTTAAAAATAAAAAAATTACAAACAATAAGAATGGATAACTAACACGTTGTAAAAAATAAGTACTATAGGCTAATTCTGAAAACCCATATTTCTCTGCACTAGGAAGAAATGCAAACAAAGATGCTAAATTAATATATTGTGGCCCTGCAGAGGCGTCTAAAACAAGTTCGAAGTCATCTAGAGTCATTGGAAGGAATGTTAAACTATCATCAACCATGCTAATTTGACCTTGTGTAAAAACAGGAGCGCTCGTAATTCCCTTTGTGTCTCGATCAACAGAAGTTAACAATAAACGAGGTGCAAGATCGCTTGCTTCAAGATTTAGTTTTTGTAATATATCTTCTGTTACGCTAGAAAGAGGTTGTCCAATCAGCTTTGCATACGGAACTGAAAACGAATATAAAATTTTTCCATCAGTATCAGAAACTGTACAAGAATAGTTTCGTAAGTATTTTAAGAAACTTCCAGTACTTTTTACATTTGTAATTCCTGCTATGCGCACTTCGTAATGTAAACCATCGCTCCTTGTTACAGAAAAAGCTACATTCTTTGACCTTTCAAAGTGGGCAAGATCAGATGTTTCATCAATAAAAAAATAATCATTTAAGAGTGCATTTTTTGATAACTCAAAATATCTCATTACATCTGGGTCATAAGGAATCATTGCATCTAAATCAAGATATATATAATATGCAGAAAGAGAGTCACCTTCTATTAAAGCAGTATACCCTTTTCTTTTCAATTCAAATATTCGCATATCTTCATTTGTTTGAAATCCTGACCATGTTTGCAAAGTATTCCAAGAATCAAGTGAAATCATTTGCAACTCTTGACTATTTGGGTTGTTTGTTCCACCAAGTTCTAAGGCTACAAAGGCGTAATAATGCGCATCAAAATATCTTTGCTCTTCAAACGCTTGCCTTGCTTGCTGAAGTAAGGTAAGAACATTTGTTGCTACTTCCGATTCATTCATATCAGATGAAAATGATAATTCTGGAAAATACTGCAAAGCTTCTTCGGCATTTTCAGCAGGGGCACGCTCATACACTTCCTTTAAATCTAAGGCCTCTTGCGAAGAAGGATAAAGTGTTATTGCGGTATCTACAAAGTATATAGCAGAAAGTATATCATCAGCTTTATATGACTCTTCACTTTCAGCAATATACCAGTTGTAATCTAAAAATTTATTTTCTCTCTCAACTCTTGCAGCATTAATCATTGGGCGAAAAATTTCAGCAGCACAAAATAAAACAATTACATTAATTGAAATAACGAGCACAAGCTGTTTGTAATGCGCCATTTGGATTGACGAAAAAGCTCTCTTGTTTTTACTACCGTCTTTATCTGCGTAAGTTGCAACAATAACAAAAAAAGCTGCAGCAACTATAGAAGGAAGCGCATTTAGAAAGTAAGATAAGCCTAAAAGAATTCTGTATGAAAATACATCTATTTCTAGTAAGTTTGGAATATTTTTTGTTACAAAAGCAAAAATCATAATGCCAACGAAACATAAGAGTGTATACAATGCAGATAAAATGACAAGTTTCTTTGATAACATATTACTTTACCTCTTTATTACTTTTTTTATACTTAACACCTGTTACACAGCCTATAAGAATAAAAATGATAGCGGCAATACTATTAATTATAAACACTGTCCAGGAGGTACCCACATAAAGTTCCCAGCCATTCTTATACATCAAAGCATTCATCAAAACAATAATGCACCAGAAAAACAAAATTGTTGCTACATTTATTAAATTCCATTTTGATACAAAGCGCAAACCATATAAAGATGACAAGGCTAACCCCAGTGAAGCAAATATCAGATAAGATATTCGCCCTTGTTCACCAGAAGACAAGGCTTGTTCGCGTAATAATAAAAGGTCAGAAAAAATAGATAAAACACTATTAGATAGATTAATTTTATATGCAAGGAGATTCTCAGCAAGCAATGGAAAATACTCTACATTAAAAAAAATAGATGCAATATAGGTAGTATTCCCAGTAATAAGTTGGCTAACAGTTCTCTCTGGTGTTAAAAACAAAAACAGAGGAATAAGAATTAGCCATACAGATAAACATAAAAAAACATAGCTTAAAAAAGAAAGCATACTAGTTGCATTATACTTTATTGAACGCAGTACTATAATTACAAGCGTAAAAACTGCTATAAGAGGGAGTAAAAATAACATTGTATATAGAAAAACATCTAAAACATATGTACTAAAATCCATTGTGCCTATATAAGGAATTGGATATAGCACAAAAAAAACTGCTAGTAAACATGTAAAAAAAAGTGTCACTGCGATATACGTGGGAACAATAAGCAAATCTTTTTTCATGCAATAATGATACCATGATTTACCAATAAAAACAACTAGACAAGTTTACTTTTACATAAAAAAAGGTTGTTTTCGAAAAAACAACCTTAATAAAACAACAAGAAAACTATCCTAAGAACACTTGCCCTTGATCATCTATAGCAAGTATTGTTTTACATTCAGAACAACGGAAACGTCCTGCTCTTGTAGCCTTCAGCTTCTTTGAACACAATGGGCATGAGAACGTTTTTGGAAAAACACCAACAACAGCAACTGTTTCTTGTTGAAAGAATGCAATTGCAGCATCAGTAGATTCTTTAATATTAAAAAATTGTGAAAATCCCAATAATTGGAATACTTCATATACTTTTGATTGAATTTCAAGTAATACGATGTCACCACCCTTAGGTTTTACCATCTTTAAGAAAGCTGTAAAAGAGCCTATACCAGTCGAAGAAACATAGTTAAGCGTTGCGCAGTTAAAAATTAAGTTTGTATATCCTGCATCAACTACTTTTGCAACTCTTTTTTGAAAGAAACTAGAGTTATAAGTATCAATATATCCGTTGAGATATAGAATAATACACTTATCAACACCTGCTGCCTTTTCTAAAGAAATTTTCAAACTATCGTCTTTTTCGTCATCAAATCCTGGTACTAAATTATTGTTTAAAGCCATCTTGTTTTCCTTGTCTTAGATCTGGGTAACTGTATTCATTTCATAATACACCATAATATATATGTTTGTCAAATACCATAATGGTAAATTTAACAAATTATACATTAAAAAGCGGGGTCCCATCCACCATCTATACTTACTAAAGCCCCATTAACCATAGGTTGCTCCAGTAGATTCATTGCTAATGTTGCGACTTCGGCTGTGTTTATTAGCCTTTTTTGTGGCATCTTTTCAGAAAGAGAACCACAAAGTTCATCGCTCATATACTCTGTTTTTGTAAAGCCAGGAAACAGAACATTGCTCGTAATTCCAAACTTTGCATATTCTAACGCTATTGAACGAGCAAGAGAGCTGACCGCCGTTTTCGTTGCAGCATAGGCAGCATTCGTTTCAAACGCATTAATTCGCTCTGTTCTTGTTCCACCAAATAGCAAAAAGCGTCCCCATTTATTTTCCATCATATGAGGTAAGGCAGAACTAATAATAAGGGAAGGTAGCAGCAAATTAAGATTAACAACATACTCCCAATTATTAACTTCCATCTCATGCAATTTTTTTTGCATAAATGGACCAAAGCATATACATATTATATCGGCTTCTTTTGCCGATATATTTATAGCAGATTTCGAAAAATTATTTACGAATCCACTATCAAAATGTTGAATAATTTTTTTGACATTTGTACTTTTTTGAAGGTCATCAACTAGGTTATTAAACTTCTCTGATTCATGACTTCCATGAATTATGAGAGAGCACTCTTTTTTTGATAGTTCTTTGCATATTGAAGCCCCAATACCTCCCGAACCACCTATAACCAACGCTGTTTTACCAAAAAAATTTTGCATACTTACTTATGTAGAAGATATATCAAAAAAGTAAAAAAATCAAGTAAAATACCTTATTTTTTAATAGTATTATTTTTTTTCTATTTAGTGTATAGTATTATTATATCGCAAGCTTAATAGCACTTGGAGTAATAATGAATTTATCGCAAGTTAGAATAATTCTCTGCCATCCAGATGAAAGTAGAAACGTAGGCTCAGTTTGCCGAGCAATGCTAACAATGGACATACGACACTTACGAATTATAGGCAAGAGAAGTGACTACGATGAAAACCATGTTAATACGTTAGCATTACATGCGAAAGATATTTGGAATAATGCTCAATTCTATGATACCCTAGAACAAGCAACTCACGACTGTTCAATTATTGCAGGAACTACACGCAGAAGAGGAAAAAAAAGAAAATCAGCTTTAATTCTTCCTGAAGAGTTCGCAGCCACAGTTAGTAAAATACCAGACACAGATATAGAAGATGAAGGCCTTGTTGCAGTTGTTTTTGGAAATGAAAGAACAGGATTAACCGATGCAGAACTTGATATTTGTACTACTGGGGTAATAATTCCAACAAGCACAGAATTTGGATCTTTAAACCTATCTCATGCGGTTCAAATATGCACCTATGAACTTTTCAGAGCAAAGCATAGACAACCAAATACAAAAGAAGTTATTTCGCCTGGATACATCCCTATAACTATAGAAAAACTTGATGAATCAATCTCTGAAATTCTAAGTAGTTTACAAACAATAGGGTTTTTCAAGCAAGCAGGAAAAAAAGATATGATGCTCTTTTGGAAAAGCATATTAACACGTGCAATGCTTTCCCAAGGAGAAGCAACATATCTTGAAAAAATTTTTACAAAAGCTGCAGGGCTTTTTTTACGAAATAAAGGCAATGTCATCACCGACGATGACATCAGATAAGGTCATACAGTAAGCGCATTCAACACATCTTTCAAGCTCACGAATATTTCCTGGCCAACTGTGTGCTTCAAGCTTTACAATCGCACCAGCACTAAGCTCTTTTTTTCTTCCCATTTTTTTTGAAATTGCATCTAAAAAATGCTGTGCAAGTAAACATATATCTTCTTTGCGTTTACGCAAAGGTGGAATATGTAGCTGCACAGCACTAATACGGTAATATAGGTCATCACGAAATAGATCCCTATTCTTCAATGAATCAATACTGGCATTAGTTGCACAAATAAGTCGAACATCTGTCGTTTTGTTTTCTACACTTCCCACTGGTCGAAAATCTCCCGTTTCTAGTACTTGTAAAAGTTTTGCCTGAATATCACTTTTTGCACATGCAATTTCATCCAAAAACAAAGTTCCTTTATGAGCATGCTCAAACAAGCCAATACGTGAAATGGCCCCTGTATACGCTCCTTGCTTAGTTCCAAACAGTTCCCCTTCCGCTAGCGACTCTTGAATTGCTGCAATGTTTTCTTCAACAAAATTTCTTTCTCGTCGCGCAGACAAACGATGAATAATACGAGCAACAAAACTTTTACCCGTTCCAGTTTCACCTAAAATAAGCACTGATAGTTCATTTTGTGCAATAGCAATAATTCTTTTTTTAAATGCCCGTATCTCCTCTGATACTCCTATTATAGAGCTCAAAATTTCATTTTCTTCAGGTTCTAAAATATCTGTACTTTGTTTTTCCAATAAAATGCTGATGCAAGAATAAAAATATTCTGCGCAACATGGAACATTAATCATACTCTCGCAGCTAGATCGGAGAACTTTCGTTGCTAATACTGACGATGTTTCTTTCACCAATGTAATTATTGGCGTACCATCGCATAGAGTAAATAAATCTTCATAGATTTGATTGTTGCCACTTTTTATTAGTTCAAAGTCAAGCAGAACTAGCGAGGGCTGAAACATTAGAGATTCGTTAATACGTTCAATAAAATAGGGGACACACACAATATATGTATCTCCCCTATTTAAACCAGTGCAAAAATTTTGCAGTAGCTCATCGTTGCTAATGAGCAATAATTTTATCATACACATCCTCTTTATTGAGGACATGTTTAAGTAGCATTTTTCCGGCTAATTTTATCCCCAATAAGTAATAGTATATACCATAAAAACGGGAATACTAAAAATATTTTTAAAGGATTTTTTAAGATTTCAATCCATATTTCTCTTCCTGAAGCAAAGCTTACATCACTAAGTCTCTTCTTTTTTTGAGAAAAAATAGAAAAAGCGTCCTTATAGTACACAAAAATACTAGAACCAAAGCTATTGCGCCGTTCATAAGCCCACTTTGATCCTAAAGATTTTCCATCACCTAAAAGTACCATTGAAGGATTAGCTTTAAATATTGCTGAAAGAATGTCTTTTTCAGCTTTTTTTGAAAAATAACCTGGCACACGCCCTACAATTTGCAAGCCTGGATACGTTGAGCGTATATTCTTTTCAGATTCTACAAGCACCTCTGGATGTCCACCCAGCAAATACAATGATCTATACCTATTTTCTAAAATAGTTAAAAATGTTACTAAAGCTCTGAAGGGATAATAACGCACTGGGCATGTTTTTTTTAAGAACCTTGCTCCATTTAAAATGCTTTTTGAAACAGGTAATACAAGTGAAGCATTTTCAATACAATGTAAAAACTCTGCATTTCTTTGCGCTTTTAACATATCCCATACAGATAAAAAGATAATTTGTTTTGTTCCTGGTTGTTCTAAAAGCGAATAGATTACCTTTTCAAAATGTTCAGGACGAACGATATCTACGGGGAGACCTAGTATTTTTATCCTCTCAATTCCTTCCATGTGGTATACTCCTCTATTACCGTTTGTAATGCAGCTAAGCCATACAACGCTGCTGTTTCTGCACGTAAAA
This sequence comes from uncultured Treponemataceae bacterium, assembly GCA_964370725.1. GTDB lineage: Bacteria > Spirochaetota > Spirochaetia > Treponematales > Treponemataceae > CAYJFX01. The sequence goes on along the minus strand of CAYJLQ010000003.1, from coordinate 3,399 downwards.
TATTTGTATTAAAGTGCATTGGAAAAAAGCCGTTTTCATGTAATACGCTAAGTTCTTTGGGGCTCACCCCCCCTTCACAACCTACTGCAAATCCAATGCTTGTATTTTCAAATGCACCCTTTTTGTGTATTATCGAAGAAAGGTTATCCTGCTCTTCAAGTTTTTCTCTTAAAACAAACGCTAAGCGTTCTTTTTTATTTTCTGTCCACATTCGCATCGCTGCACTAATCTCGCAAGGCGAAACAATTTTTGTGTCTATGGGAGAGCCACTTTGTTGCTGTGCCTCTCTAACAATTCTCATCCATCGTTCAACTTTAGCGGTATTTTCTTTTAGGCTATCACGAGCTTTTCCAACTATAGAATAATCTCCAATAATTGGAACTATAAGTCTAACACCACATTCTGTAGCTTGCCTTACAATGAGATCCATCTTTTGGCCTTTTGGTAAAAATTGAAAAAGCCAATAATCTAAATCATTGCTACTGATTGTTTCTACACTTTCAATAGCTTCATCAGAGCTACCATGAAGTACAAGTTCGACAATTCCAGTTTTTTTTTCAGAATTTCGAACACTCATTGCACAAAGAACACCATTAGGCAATCGTACTTCTATTTCATCACCCTTTTTTATTCGTAATACATTTATTAAGTAGCGCTTTTCTTTTTCAGTTAAAGCAATGCGCCCGTTTTTATCAGGTAAAGATGTAGCAATGAATTGACGCATTTTAAGACCTTACAAACATATTACTCACTAGCAACTTCGGCTTTTGCTTCAGCTGCAGAAGCTTGAAGTTCGCTTAACGTTTTCGCAGAAGAAACAAGATTTTCAAAATCTGGATTTTCTAAAATCTTTAAAGCTTCAATAAGCTGTACGTCAAAATCTAAATCGTACAAAGCATCTGGATACGCTTTCATACGTATCAAACGTCGCAGTGTATTTTCTTCCAATGCGTAGTCCTTTGCAAGTACTTTAGCATAGGCTGTTATATCACTTTCACTCATTCCTTGATTTTTTTGTACATAATCAGAAATAACATCAGAGGTTAATAAGTCTACATAAATAAGTGCTTCTTCTTCAGAAAATTCAGGATACAATATTTCTAAATCTGGTGGTATTCCAATTTTATCTATGTTAGTATCACTTGGGGTATAATAACGAGCCATTGTTATTTTTAATCCATCATTATTTGGAAGAGGTCTAACTTGTTGCACCGAACCCTTCCCAAATGTTTGCTCGCCTACTAAATATGCCAAGTGGTAATCTTTTAATGCTCCTGCAAGAATTTCAGATGCACTTGCAGAGCCCTTATTAATAAGCACTACAATAGGAATACCTTTTTCCATAGTTGTATTTGACTTGTTTGCTCTAAATTGAGTATTTTCAAACATTAATCGGCTTTTTGTAGAAACGATAACACCAGAATCTATAAACTTATCAGCAACGTCTGCAACGCTATCTATTAGTCCACCTGGATTATTTCGTAAATCTATTACAAGTGAGTCAAAATTTTGTCGCTCAAAACTATCTAATGCTTCTTGAACGCGTTCTGGCGTTTGTGGTGTAAATTGTATAATTCGAATATAGCCAACGCTGCGATTATCTTCTGTAATCATTCCATATTTTACTGTTGGAACTTCAATTAAGGCTCGAACCAATGTTACAGTGAATTCCATATTTTCGCCGCGTCTTATTACTACATCAACAGGGCTTCCAACTTCACCCCGAAGAATCTCTAAAACTTCATCCATGGTAATGTCAACTGTATTAGTTCCATCAATACTAATTATTAAGTCACCAGTTTGAATCCCTGCACGCCATCCAGGAGTGTCTTCAATTGGAGACACCACTTCAACATAAGCAGGTTTTTCTGCAGTACTTTCAACAGGTTTAGTTATTGAAAGTCCAACACCACCAAAGTTTCCATCGGTAGTATCAGTAAGACTTCGCACCTCTGCAGCATCCATGTACACGGTATAAGGGTCTTCAATTGCATCAAGCATACCTCGAAGAGCCCCTTCATATAAGATACGTGGATCTACTTCTTCCACATAGTTATCTAAAACAAAATTATAAACACTGTTCATTACATCTAAATAGCGTTGTTGTTCTGCATCTTTATCATTTTCAGAACGTGGGCTTCCTTGAGCATATGAAACTGGAACAATAAGCACAAACAAGGCAAAGCAAACAGACAAGAGAGCCCATACAAAGGGGCGCTTAAAAAATTGAGTTTTATTCATACTTCTATTGTACCCTACAAGGAAATTTTGTCAAGCCTTATTAAAGCTTAGTTACATTAATATTAAAGTTGTCAATATTTGAAAATTGCTCTATTTCTGTATAATTGTTAACAACAAAATCAGCACCAACATCTTTTAGCTGTTCTTTTGTAAAAGAACCTGTAATACCTAAGCATATACAACCAGCAGCTTTTCCGGCTTGCACACCGTTTAAGGCATCTTCAATTACTAAACAATCTTTTGCTTCAAGGCCAAGACCTTTCATTGCGGTTAAGTAAATTTCTGGGTCTGGCTTTTTAAGCGTAATTTGGTTTCCCCAAACACCGTAGTCAAAGTCTTCAATTTTAAACCCAAGTGCATTTAAATTCATGTCTAACTTTATCTTATCAGCACTTGTTGCAAAGGCAATTTTTATACCTGCGTTTTTTGCACTTGCTATAAACTCTTTTATGCCTTTAATTTCACAGGATTCAGGGATAGATTCCCCTTCCCCTAAGTTAACAGGAATGTTTCCAATGAGCATTTCGTTATAAATATCATAGGCTTCAACTTTTGCACTTTCTATTTCAATTTCTACGCCATACTTTTCTGCAACACCACCGATAAATTTATTTTCTCCAGCTCCAATAAATGGTTCAAAATCTTTTCGTGTTACCGTTGCACCTCGTCTTTTAAAAAACTCTATACACGCTGCTGCAATATAAATTTCTGAATCTATTAAAACGCCATCAACGTCAAATAAAATACCTTTAATCATGTTTGTTTTCCTTTTACCTATATTTAGTATAGCATAAAAATTAAATTTTCTGCAATAAATTTTTGTGCAGAAAAAGCAGTTGTTTGCTCAAAATATGAACTCTTTGATTAATGTATAATGTTCAATTGAGTGTAGATATGTGGAGATTCTTCACAGGGGCAAATATGGGGCGAAAATCAGAATGACACAAAAAAAAGCCGATGGCAACTTTTTACAAGTCACCATCGGCTCATTTCAATTAGTATTGTGGCGTAAACCTTATCATCTACGCCCTAATAATTATTAATTATGCATTATTAATTATTAATTGATTTACTCTTGTTCTAAAACCAATGTCTTAGTAGGTGCATCACATACTTCAGTTGGTCCGTAGTATTGAATTGCTCCTGGGAATAAGAAAC
>CAYJLQ010000002.1:16272-28827 GCA_964370725.1 uncultured Treponemataceae bacterium | reverse complement strand
TCGTTGCATACAACGAAAGAGAAATAAGAATAGAAGTTGGCTACGGATTAGAAGCCGTTTTAACCGACGCATTAAGCGGACAAATAATTAGACAAATCATTGCCCCTTACTTTCAACAAGGCGACTTTGGAACAGGTATTATTGCAGGTATTCAAGTAATGAGTCAAACTGCCGTTGGAGAAGCAGCAGGATATATTGATGAATCTACTAAAACACAGGTGACAAGCAGCAACGAAGAAGAACCAAGTGTTGCTATGTCAATTTTTACACTCGCTATTTTCTTTGGTTTTATGTTTCTCTCTATGAGTGGTAAAGGAAGGCGCTATGGAAACGGAAGAAGAAGTGGCGCAAGCGATGCTATGCTTACATTGGGGATTCTATCTTTGCTAGGTGGCTCAAGAGGTCATCGCGGCGGAGGATTCGGTGGTGGTAGCTTTGGCGGAGGCGGTTTCGGCGGATTTTCCGGTGGAGGCGGTGGCTTTGGAGGCGGAGGAGCCTCTGGAGGCTGGTAGGACAATGAAAGACATCGAACTATTACAAGAAGAAGATTTTTCCACGCAAATGAATGAAATCGTAATTCCTTTTATAGAAAAGAGGAAAACAACTCACACAGTTGAATCTATTCAAGGTGGGAACATCCATGTTGAAACCCTCTTACCTGATGGAAATTTTCACTCTGTTTTGGTTATTTTTCACGGTTTTTCTGAGTTTTGTGCAAAGTACGATGAGTTTTCATACTATGCCTTACAACAGGGCTTTGCAATTTGTCGCTTTGACCACCACGGACACGGTTTTTCACCCAGAGAAAATTCAGTAAAAAATGAATATTCTAAAGTACATATAGAAAAATTTACAACCTATGTAACCGATGCTCATAGCGTAGTTAGTAAAATTGCAATGCCTCTCGCAAAAGAAAAACCTTTATTTCTCTTTGCTCATTCAATGGGTGGGGCTATAGCAGGGGTATACCTAACAAAGCACCCTCAAATATTCAAAGTAGCTATACTAAACTCCCCAATGATGGAAGTAAATTTAATAGGCCTCCCACTTTGGCTTGGTCGACCCTGTGCAAATATTCTTCGCCTTGTAAAAGGAAATACAGAACTCACACCTGCACATCGCAACTTTCCATTAGATTTAGTTTTAGATACAAAAAAATATGCATCTACAAGCGTTTTTCGTCATAACTTTACCTACAAAAAAAGATTTTCAGATGATAGGCTTAAAACATGGGGAGGCACTATGCGCTGGCTTTGTGAATGCTTAAAAGCAATTCAATTTTTACAAAGAAAAAGAAATACAAAAAAAATTGAAACGCCTATACTTCTTTTACAAGCAGAAAATGATGCAACAGTCCTACCAACTGGTCAGAATATTTTTGCAAAAAACACGCCTTTATGCGAGCTTTTAGTAGTAAAAAATGCAGACCATGAAGAATTTAATGGAAAAAACACCATTGCATTACCGTGGTATACACAAATATTTTCATTTTATGAAAAGCATTTACCCTCTATATAGTTGAAAGAAAATGTAAAACCTCATATAATAAACAAAATATATTTTATGGAGAAAAATGAGCCCTAGAACAATTGCCCTACTTATAGTAGCAGGAATCCTCGTTGTATTATCAATGCTGTTTTCAGCATCCGAAAGCGCTTTCTTTTCTGTTAATAAACTACGTGTTCGGTTTTTGCGAAATCAAAAACATAAAGGAGCAATTCGAGCGGGAAAACTCCTAGATAATAGAGACAGACTTTTAAATACTGTCCTTGTTGGGAACAACATTGTAAACATTTCACTATCAGCAATCCTTACATCAATTGCCCTTGATTTTTTTGGCCCTGCGGGGGTTGGATATGCAACACTTGCTACGACTATACTTTTATTAATTTTCGGAGAAATAACACCCAAAACGCTAGGAACACAGCACCCAGAATCAATTGCCTTTGCTCTTTCAGGATTCTTAAGATTTTTCTCAATTATCTTTCGTCCATTAATTGTTTTGTTTTCAGCTTTTTCGCAAGTTCTAATAAGATTATTTGGTATAAACTCAGCTTCAAAGGAAGCCTCTTTTACTGAAGAAGAAATTAAGACAATTATAGAAGTTGGAGAAGAAGAAGGCCTTCTTGAAGAAAGCGAAAAACGCATGATGCACCGTGTGTTTATGTTTACAGACCTTGCCGCGAAAGATATCATGACCCCTAGAACTGAAATCACATTCTTAAATGAACAGGCAAGCTATGATGACGTAATAAATCTTGCAAAAACATCTCGTTTATCGCGTTTTCCTGTGCTTGGAAAAGATATTGATGACATTACAGGTATACTATATATAAAAGATATTTTATCATTTGTTTCAAAAAAGGAATCTTTTTCGGTTAAAAAAGCGATGAGAGACCCAATATACATTTCTGAAACAAAAAACATGTCTTCAATCCAACAGCTCTTTAAAGAAAAAACACAAAGCGCTGTAATTGTCCTAGACGAATATTCTGGTACAGCAGGCATAATCACAAAAGAAGACATTGCCAGAGAAATTTTTGGAACTATTAGCGATGAATATGAAGCGCCTGTAGAACAGCTCCATGTAACAATGACTGACTCAGAGGTACTTGTAAGTGGCAAAACACGACTCACAGAACTTTCTGAACAATTTGGTATAAAGCTAGAATCTGAGTTTCATGAAACCATTGCAGGGCTTATTATGGAAATTATTGATAGAATTCCGCAAGAGGGAGACAGTATTAGCAAAGAAGGTTTTTCTTTTACGGTAAAAAAACTAGATGGTGTAAGAATTAGCAAAGTTCTTATAAAGGCAGAAGATATATGAGCGTAACCATTATGTCAATAGCACTAGTAATTCTCATTGGCCTTTCTGCCTTTTTCTCATCGTCAGAAACAGCATTTTTGTGTATTCCCAAAATAAGATTACGCCAAATGCAAAAAGAAAAAAAGCCAAAAGCAAAGCTTATTGCTAAGTTAAAAAATAAAACAGACATCCTATTAACAGTTATTTTAATAGGTAACAATTTTGTAAATACTCTAGCATCATCTCTTGCAACGGCGCTTGCAATAAGTCTTTTAGGAAACTCAGGAACAGGGATCGCAACCCTACTCATGACCATAATAATTATTATTTTTGGAGAAATTTTACCTAAAACAATTGCCACATATAAAAGCGAAGAAGTTGCGGCTCGTTTTGCAACCCCTCTTTCAATATTAGAAAAAGCTCTTTTCCCTCTTGTGTTCATTTTTTCAAAGTTTACTTTGCTTGTAAAAATTATATCAAAATGGTTTACGCCTCACAATGCAAGCCAAATTACAGAAGGAGAACTAAAAACACTTTTTGACCTTGGGGGACAAGAAGGAATACTCGAAGCAAGCGAAAAAGATATGCTCCACAAAATTTTTGAATTTTCAGATCTTAGAGCACATGATATAGAAAAATCTAGAACACTTGTAAATATGATAGATGCAAATGCAACATACCAAGAAACTATCGATTTTATTTCAGAATCTGGATACTCACGGTTCCCAGTATTTGAAGGAACAAACGAAGATATAATTGGCATTGCACACTTTAAAGATGTACTCTTTTATTCTGGAGCAGAGAGCGATTTTGCAATTAAAAAAATTGTAAAAAAAGCCTTATTTATTCCAGAAACAAAAGATGCACTAGGCATTCTCCAAGTATTTAAATCTGAAAAGCAGAATTTTGCCCTTATTATTAATGAGCATGGAAGTTTCTCTGGAATAATTACCATGGATGACCTTGTGCGTGCAGTTTTTGGACGCGCAACAGAAGGGTTCGATAAAAAAGTTCGCCCCGCAGAGGATAGAATTACTATTCTCAATGCAACAGAATTTATTATTCCTGGTGATATTGAAATTGAAGAAATAAACACTATTTTCAAGATAAAACTAAAGTCTGAAGACTCAGACACTTTTGGGGGATGGATACTTGAAACATTTGGGTATCTACCAGAAGAAGGAGAATCTATCAAAAAAGATTCCATTATGTATACAGTCCAGGCTCAAAACAATAGACGAATACAAAGTATAAAAATGAAAGTTCTACCTTAAAATGATAAAGAAGATGACACAAGCTGTGAAGTTTGCTTTAATATAGAACCCTCATCAACATATTGATTTATAATTTTTGGGCTTCCCATGTATTCTAGAGAAGAATCTCCATGTAATGTTACATCCATTTCATTTTTTATTGAAAGGGACGCATTCCCTGTTCCAGAAATAGCTACATGCGCTGAGTCACAAACTAAATACTCTCCTAACACAGAAGAATTACCACTTATAGCAATTCTTGCAACCCTTGCTTCTCCTGCCACATCAACAACGGAAGAGCCTGCAGACGCTATTAAAAAATCTGTATCAGAGTTAAATGAAGTAGTTGTCTGAATGTTTCCAGAAAGAAAAAGTGAAAAATTGTTTACAATAGGGGTATCTACAACAAGGCGGTACCCATTTCCACTTGCACTAATAACATTGATAGGCGCATATACCGTAACGTCAAAGGTTTTTATCGCCCGCCCTTTTTCAGCCTCCATTGAGAGCCTTATTTCATTATCGTGTATCTGCGCAGAAAAATTATATTCATCTAAGCCTTCACTATATACAGCTTCAATACGAGCTTCTTGTGTTGGTAAAATGGGAACTACGTGCACAACAACATTTGCATTATTTCCCGAAAAATGTAAATTATCTATAACAAGATTATACAGTACATTAGTTTGACCAGCATCTACAGCGATAATTTTATCAGCCCCCCTAATTGAAGTTGGTGCAGCTATAAGAAGTGTACATATTATTATAGTTGTAACTAAACAAAGCATGGCACAAATATATGTAAATAATTTCATTTTAATTCTCCACGTATAATTATATACTGTTTAAATACAAGGGGTCAAGATAAAATAGAATACTTATCGCACAAAGACCAATAAAGTTTCATTTGATAATTCTGCATTGTATGAAAACTGCAAACCATTAAAAGACTTTATTCCTTCAATATCTTTAATGTTGTTTTCAGCCATAAAGCGAACCATTTCACCGCGAGCCATTTTTACATAAACGCCCTTTTCAACCAGCTTTCCTGTTTCTTTTTCTCTATCGGCAAACATGCATGTAACAAAATCAACCTTGTCAGTAAGATACTTCTCAATGACCTTAGAGTATTCTTTTGACGCAAGATTTATTACAAGATTATCATCCTTTGTAAGTTCCTCATAAACTTTTGATCCCCAAAAGTCATACAAGTTTTTACAATATTCTGTTTTTAATTTTGCTTGCATTTCCAATCTATATGGTTGAATCCCATCAAGTGGTTGCAAAACGCCGTACAATCCTGATAGAATTCTCAAATGCTTTTCAACATACGCAAAGCATCTTTCATCAAAAATCAAGGGCGACATGTACTGATATTGGATTCCATCATACGCTAACAATGCATGGTAAATATTTTTTTCAAAATCCATATACTTATAGCGCTCATAATTAAGAGAAGCAATGTCATCATTACAAGATAACAGAATTTTTAGCTCTTCAAACGAGAGAGCCTTTAAAGTTTTTGCGAGTTTTTTTGCGTCTTCTAAAAAGACTGGCTGGGTAGGATCAAAAAGAAGCTCTGCTTCCTTTTTTATTTTTTTTGCAGGTGAAATAATTATTTTCATTTTGTAAAATTTGTAGCTATCAAAACTGATAGCTACATAGTTCATCTACACTAGATAGTCTGAATCTTTCCCTGTAAATTTTTTATATGTTTCTAAATACAAGGGCTGTTGTCGGTCATGTTGTTCTTTTAACATATCCATAATTTTTGCCACTACTTCAGATTTTTTGTCCTCAACAGAGTCATCTATTTGTGCTAAAGCTTCCTTCCTAAATTCTTTACAATCTAGCATAGGGCTTGCTGTCATAATTACTGTATCTTCTACTATCATATCTGCAAGCATATTTTCTACGTTATCTGGATCCATACGCAAGCAGTTTCCATTAACTGATACAAGAAGCATTACATCAAACATTCTCAAATATGAATCAATTTCACGCAACCCCTTTCTTGTTTCTGGGTTTCCCGGTCTATACCGAGTTCCACTAGGGAAAACTAAAATTGGCTTCCCTTGTCTTCGACACTCTGTTAATGCGTGCATTGAAGCCATATTAATTTTTCGACTTTTTGCTTCTTCTATTGCTCTTTCTTCTGGATCAGTAATCGAAGCAAGACTTCTGCTTGGGTATATAACAATTCGAGTAAATGCTTCAGCCCATGCTTTTACCATAGGATTTGCTTCATTTAACTTCATCCCAGCCATTGCAACAATTCTGCCTGCTAAATCTTTCCCAAATGAAGTTTCGCTTCTTTCTAATAAACAGCATAAACCAGGTAAATCCATATTGCTAAAATGCTCAACTAACAAAAGCCCTCTTTTCCCATTAAGCAAAGCATTATAAAAAGCTTCAAAATGCTCAAGTCCTTCAAGGTGAGATCCTTCAATAAGACCATCATTAAGCATTACATCTACAAGCTTTCGAGTTTCTTTATTTGATTCTTGATATACATTTGTATCATCTATTTTATGGGCAGAATTAGCGTGCTTTGCTAAATCCTCAAACATATGTGCATATTTAACACCAAGTGCATTCTCTTTCATTGCGCCTCCAAAAAACTGCTATCATTATACGATTAGGATACCTATAAAATGAAATGTTGTCAACATATATATGTATCTTGATTTTATGTATATTACCGCGTAGCTTTATGTTTTTGCTTATCAGCATACATTCTCTCATCTGCAACTCCCAAAAGAGTTTTAATATCTGTTCCCTCCTTAGGAAAGGAAGCAACACCAATGCTTGTTGAAATTGTAATACTTTCACCATTTATCATAAAGCGATTCTTCGAAAAGGTAGCAATTCTCGAAACCATTGACTGCAACATGTCTCCATTTTCAACACTCGGAACGATAATAACAAACTCGTCACCGCCTATTCTAAATATTAAACCATCGCCTTTAATGTTTGATTGCACTCGCTTTACATATGCTATTAGCAAGCGATCACCTGCTTCATGTCCGTAGTTATCATTAACAGGCTTAAAATCGTTAAGATCAAGGTACAAAAGTGCAAAAACTTTCCCACGGGCAATGTCTTTCGATTTTATATATTTTTCCAAAAAACGTCTATTGTAAGCCCCAGTAAGAGGATCATTTTCCAGCTTATACTCAAGAGTTTTTATTATATAAAACACAATATATGACAATAAAACAAATGCAGCCCACATTAAAAGCGCATTAAATACAAGTGTTGCCCTTTCTCCCTTTACATACATCGACAGAGTCCAGTCATTATCACCAATAATGATAGGCATACTAATGGCAAAATCTTCATCATAATTTTCTGTCTCTTTAAAGATAATATCTTCACCCTTGTACTTTGCGGTAAGGCGGTACTGATATCCCAGTTTTTCTAATTCAAACACACCAGTATCATTCAATATTTCAGGTACAGGGAGCACAATTGCAATAAACCCCCAAAACACAGAGCCTTCCTCACTTTCCATGTACACAGGATTTCTAATTGCAAGTCCACGTCTTCCCTGAATAAGATTAAAAGGTCCCGATAGAACGAACTCATTGTTTGTCATTGCTTTATGAGACTCTATTGCAGTAGACTCGGCCTCTAAAACATTGTGCCCTATTGTTGCTTCGTTTCCGTCAAGTGGATATGCATATTTTACAATACCATCAGGCATAAATTGAATTGCAATATACTCTACACCGTCGCCAACTGCATGAGCGAGAGCATCAAAACCTTGGCGTGCTAGGTTCCCGTTAGAGGCTTTTGTAATTTCCTCTAAAACATTGGTAACATGAACAGCAATCTCAATTTGGGTAAGGATTCTTTCCGTATGAAGATTTATGACATTTATGAGACGTTCTTGTTTTGATTCTGCTGAAGACAATGAAAGCAGAATAGTAAACGTTAAACTACAAGCAAAAAGAATAATAAATATTTTTTGTGACAATGGCATAGCTTTTCCTTATACTATAATTGTAAAACCCTATTACCTAGAAGTCAAGCCTAATTTACCACTATATATAGTAATATTTCAAAACAAAGTTATTTACTACAATGTTTATATATAGTATAATAATGTGATTTATAAACAATATAAGCACATAATATTGTTTACCCCTTATCAAAAAGGAGTATTTGTGGAAACAGGAAATGTAATTCTTCAACAACTATTAAATGGAATTTCACTTGGAAGTATTTATGCACTTATAGCCTTAGGCTATACAATGGTATATGGGATTGTAAAACTTATAAACTTTGCTCACGGAGACGTATTAATGGTGGGAGCATATTCTGGATATTTTGTCATGAGCTCAATGGGGCCAAGTCCAATGTCTATGATGATTGCTTTTTTATTTTCAATGATAGTTTGTGCTGTATTAGCAGGCATTATTGAACGCTTTGCATATCGACCTTTAAGAAATGCACCAAGGCTAAACTCTCTTATCACTGCAATTGCAGTTTCATTAATTTTACAAAATGGGGCTAGAATCCTTCCCTTCATTGGTCCAAATCCTAGGCAGTATCCTGCAATCCAAACAGTGAATATTCCCCTTGGTCCAATATCAATTTCAAACATTCAGCTTATTGTAATTGCGCTATCAGCTATTCTCATGATTGTATTAAACTATATTATTAATCATACAAAAACTGGAAAAGCTATGAGAGCGGTATCATTTGACATGAGCGCTGCGAGTTTAATGGGTATTTCTGTAAATAAGACAATTGTGTTTACCTTCGCACTTGGCGCTGTTCTTGCTGCCGCGGGTGGAATATTATACGCAAGTGCATATCCTCAAATTGACCCTGTAATGGGTACTATGCCTGGACTAAAAGCCTTTGTTGCGGCAGTACTTGGCGGAATAGGTTCTATCCCTGGAGCTATGTTAGGTGGATACATCTTAGGCGTTGGAGAAACTCTAACAAAAGGATTTTTATCATCTCAATATGCAGATGCAATTTCATTTTCACTTCTCATAATAATTCTACTTGTAAAGCCTACAGGTATTATGGGTAAAAAAATAAGAGAAAAGGTATAATTCATGAACAAGACATTTAAAAGCATACTTATTCCAAGCATTTTTGCATTACTCGCAATTTTTGTGCCAGGAATTTTAATTCAAAGGTATATCATAGATGCCTATACCGCACAAATTTTAACACTTGCTGCAGTAAATACCATTATGGCAATAAGCGTAAATATCATTTGTGGTATTACAGGACAACTTTCACTTGGACAAGCTGGTTTTATGGCCATTGGTGCATATAGCTGTATTATTTTTACACAAAACCTCGGAATCCCCATGTATGTAAGCATTATTTTAGCAGGCTTATTTACTGCTTTTATAAGTTTTTTTATTGGGTTTCCAACACTAAAACTAAAAGGCGACTACCTTGCAATTGTTACACTAGGATTTGGTGAAATAATTCGAGTTCTCCTTGTAAACTTTAAAAATCTTACAGGCGGTCCAAATGGAAAAAGATTTGAAGATCCTGCAGCTGTAAACATGACTTTGAACTCTGCACTTTCATGGTATGTAATAATTATAGCCTTAATCCTTCTCATAGTTTTTTTACAAAACTTCTTACGCTCAACATACGGGCGAGCAATATTAGCAGTAAGAGAAGATGAAACTGCAGCTGCCTCATCGGGCATTGGTGTTTTTCGCTATAAAATGACAGGGTTTGTAATTGCTTCTTTTGTAGCAGGTATTGGAGGAGCTTTATATGCACCTTTCCTCGCTTTTATTAAGCCAGATCTCGCTTCGTTCAATAGAAGTATTGATTATTTAATTTTTGTTGTTTTAGGTGGTATGGGCTCTATCACAGGTTCTGTTATTGCGGCCTTTACACTGACTTTTTTACAAGAATTTTTACGCTTTTTACAAGATTTCAGATTGATAATTTATCCAATCATTCTTATCCTTGTTATGCTTTTTAGACCACAAGGCTTACTTGGAATGAAGGAATTATCATTTGTTAGCGCATGGGATAAAACGCTTTCCTTCTTTAAAACAATAATAAAAAGAAAATGCGCTCTAGCACAACATAAAGACAAGGAGACTAATGATGGCCAATAAGCAACTTCTATTACAAGCAAACATCTCAATTGTTTTTGGAGGCTTACGCGCTGTAGACAAGTTTTCTTGCGAACTGCACAAGGGTGAACTGGTTGGACTTATCGGCCCTAACGGAGCAGGAAAAACTACCGTGTTTAACATGCTTTCAGGCGTTTACAAACCAACAGAAGGTGAAATATCCTTTTGGACAGAAAAAGGTCGTGTATACAGAGCTGGAAAAATGTCTCCAAACAAACTTAATGAAATAGGTATTGCACGGACATTTCAAAATATTCGTCTTTTTAACAACTTAACAGTTGCAGATAATATTAGAATTGCTCTGCACAAAAACAGAAAGGTAAATGCCTTGGATGTTCTTTTTAGAACACCTCGTTTTAGAAAAGACGAAAAACGAATGACTCAAAAAGTTGAAAAGCTACTAACGCTTTTTAAGATGCCAGATAAAGCACAAGAGTTGGCAAAAAACCTTCCTTATGGAGAACAAAGAAAACTTGAAATATGCAGAGCTCTCGCAGGAAAACCAACATTATTATTGCTAGATGAACCAGCAGCAGGAATGAATCCACAAGAAACAAAAGAACTTATGGAACTTATATCTTTTGTACGAAAAGAATTTGATGTTACCATACTGCTAATAGAACATGATATGCACTTAGTTATGGGAATTTGTGAAAGACTCATAGTTTTAGATTACGGAAGAGTAATTGCAGAAGGCTTGCCACAAGACATACAAAAGAATCCTGATGTTATTAAGGCTTACTTAGGAGAGGAGGCAGTATTAGATGCTTAACGTAAAAGATTTATCAGTGCACTACGGTGCAATACAAGCATTGCGAGGAATATCGTTTGATGTAAACGAAGGAGAAATTGTCACTCTAATCGGTTCAAATGGAGCAGGAAAAACCACAACCTTGCATGCAATTTCAAATATAACAAAAAAAACTTCCGGGTCTGTTATTTTTCAAGGCAATGATGTTACAAACACTTCACCAGATAACATTGTGCGCTCAGGGCTTATCCATGTTCCTGAAGGAAGAAGAATTTTTGCAAATATGAGCGTTAAAGAAAATCTTGAAATGGGAGCATACACCCGAGCCGACAAACAAGGCATAAAAGACGATATGGAAAAAGTTTTTAGCCTATTTCCAAGATTAAAAGAACGTATCAAGCAAGTTGGTGGAACTCTCTCTGGTGGAGAACAACAAATGCTTGCAATGGGCCGTGCAATTATGTCAAAACCAAAACTCCTACTTTTAGATGAACCATCCATGGGATTAGCACCTATTCTAGTTGATGAAATTTTTTCAATTATTGTAGAAATAAATAAAACTGGCACAACAATTCTACTTGTAGAGCAAAATGCATTTAAAGCACTAGCTATCGCTCAAAGAGCATATGTACTTGAAACAGGAACAGTTATTAAAAGTGACAAAGCTTCTATATTAATGAATGACGACACCGTAAAAGCTGCCTATTTGGGTGGATAAAGAGCCGTTTCCAAAAAACATTGACAACTAGGCATAGTCGGTGTACAATTATCATTAGAACTATGCACTTGCTATGTCAAAAAAAATGAGGTATGAAGTATGATTATTGAAACAATTATGAAAAGAAATCCTGTTTATGTAACACCTGACATGAATTTAACTGATGTGCGAGAGCTAATGAACAAAGAAGGATTGGAAAAATTTCCTGTTTTGGATGAAGATTCAAATCTAGTTGGGATCATAACAAAAAAAGACCTTATGAAAGCCGACCCTTCATCTGCAACTACGCTTGACATGTATGAATTAAGCTACTTGCTTTCAAAAATTAAAGTAAAAAAAATAATGGTAAAAGATGTTCTTACCGTTTTAGAAAATGAAGTTATAGAAGAAGCTGCAAGAATTATGGCTGATAAAAATGTAGGTTGTCTACCTGTAATGAAAGATAAAGCAGTAGTTGGAATGGTTACAGAAACAGATCTTTTCCACGCAATGACAGAAATGTTTGGAGCATGGCACAAGGGAGTAAGAATTACATTTGAACTTGATGAAAAACCAGGCCAAATTGCAAAGCTGGCGCAAGCCATTGCCAGCCATAATGGCAATATAGTATCACTCATAACAAGCGAAGGAGCAGATGTAAAGCATAAGCGTTGTACTTGCAAAACAGTGGGTATTGATATTGAAGAGCTAAAAAAAATCATGTCAGACATGAATGCTATTGTAGAAGATATCCGCTAGCACTAGAATATAGAATCGCCTACAAAATACTATTAAGCGAGCGAATTCTCAAGTACATTTAAAATATATGAAAGAAAAAATGATTGTTGACGGCATCGATGCCTTTTTACGAAAAAATCACGGAATGTTCTCTATTCAAAGTATTAATAAGTTTTTTC
>CAYJLQ010000002.1:0-16262 GCA_964370725.1 uncultured Treponemataceae bacterium | reverse complement strand
TCTGTTTACATAGATGCAGAAGACTTTGATACTCTTTCATATATAAAATCGCACCCTAACACCTTTCAAATAGCTGAAAACAGTTTTATATCGAGAGCATCCGTATTTACAGACACTCTATTTAGCATAAAACCAACAAAGCTTGAAATATCACACGGAATATTAATTCCTGGCCATCGCTGCATGCCATTTGCAGACCCAGACTTATTTCCACACGAACTGCATTTTTTCTATGACTCAATTGCAGTAGAAAAAAAAGTTACAATGCTTCCGCTTTCTGATGTAATGGATACCTGCTTTCTCTTTGGGGAAGAATACATCCCTCAATTATTTGCAGTAGACCCAGCAAATAGCGCACATGACTTTATTAAAAATGATTACACACTTCCCAATAACATAGATATAACTGTGCTAAATATGAAAACCATATATGAAAGCTTGCATTTTCAGTACGGTGATAGATTGCTTGCAAAGGTAACAAATTGGGATACAGGTTCGATAGAAATAATTGCACAAAAAAATAATCGAGCAACACCATTTGAAGTAACAACCGAGGATGAATCTAGAGAACAATGGTTCAGCATATTTGACGAAGCTCTTTTACATACCATTTTAACAAAAGGTCCTTTATCAAGTATTGAGGAGCAGTTAGCGCATACATTTTACACACATTCATCGTCCTTATGCACAAAATTTTGTTGTTCAACAGAAGAATATATCGAAAAAGACCTTTCTGTATGCATTGAATATTACGGCGTTGAAAGTCGTCTATGGAAAAAAGGAGAAGAAATCCCTGCAATCGGGGGATGGAATGATGATTTATCCGATTCTAGCGATTTAATAAATACTCTCTATGATGAAATTGGAATACCGATTCCCTTTTACATGCTCGATGCATATATTTTTGATGCCTTGTACCGAAATGAAAAAGGCTTTACAGAAATATACAACAGAATGGTTCCAAAAAAAACAAGGCTTGAAAAAGATCAGATAAAAGCGTTTTTATCAATATTAGAAGAGCGGTATGAAAAAATTATTAAAACATATAATAGATTTTTAGATTTTGAAAAGGGTGAAGTTCGCTCGCGCTCCCTAGAGCTGTATTCAGAATTGATCAACCTTATCTGCGATTTAGATTCTTGTGGAATGCCTGCTTCATCACTGCCCCAACAGCAACTAGTCATTGTATCTCAATTGTTTTCCCATACCACAAAATTCCTTGAAGCATTTATGACTGAGGTTTTTTTATCAAAGGAAGATATTACAATGATTAGTTCATCACTTGATGGAATGTCAGAAAGTTTTGATGAAGTGTCTATAGATTTAATTGCCGCAATGGGCAAAAAAAATAAAGATGGATTTTCAATTATCCAATAAATAAGAACAAAGACAATTTAATTGTCAACAAATAGGAGAAAAAAAATGAACAAAAAAGCACTTGAAGATGTTGCATTATCCGTGCGCAGCTTATCAATGGATGCAATCCAAAAAGCAAACTCAGGACATCCAGGACTTCCTCTTGGATGTGCAGAACTTGCTGCCGTATTATATGGAGAAGTAATGAAACACAATCCAAAAGATTCAAAATGGGTGGATAGAGATCGCTTTATTTTATCTGCTGGACATGGATCAATGTTTGACTACTCAATTTTACATCTTTCTGGATATAAAGTTACCCTTGACGATATTAAATCTTTCCGTCAACTTCACTCTGTATGTGCAGGACATCCTGAATATGGAATAACTGAAGGTGTAGAAGCTACAACGGGTCCTCTTGGGCAAGGTATTGCAATGGCTGTAGGAATGGCGCTAGCTGAAAGCATCTTAGCTGCCAAGTTTAATACAAAGAATCATACAATTGTTGATCACTACACATATACAATGGTTGGAGAAGGTTGTCTAATGGAAGGCGTTTCATCAGAAGCAAGCAGCTTTGCAGGAACCATGAAATTAGGAAAACTTATAGCGTTTTATGACAAAAATCATATTTCTATTGATGGTTCAACTGATATTACCTTTGCAGAAGACGTAGCAAAACGTTATGAATCTTATGGATGGCAAGTACTCAGTGGTTCAATGTATGACATGGATCAAATTGTAGCTCTTGTTGAAAAAGCTAAGGCAGATGATAGACCAAGTTTAATTATGCTAGAATCTGTAATTGGAAAAGGAGCTCCTACTGTTGCAGGAAAAGCTGCTGCTCACGGGGCCCCTCTTGGGAAAGAAGGTATTGAAGCTGCAAAAAAAGAATTAGGTCTAGATCCAGAAAAAGAATTTTATGTTGTGCCTGCAGCATACGATTATTTTGCTGAAAAAGCAAAAGAATTTGCGCAAAACCAAGAAGATTGGACAACAACATTTGATGCATGGAAAAAAGAAAATACAGAACTTGCAAAAGAATGGGAGGCATTCCATAGCGGAAAAGCAATCGGAAGTGTAACACTTCCAGAATATAAAGAAGGCGATTCCTTAGCAACTAGAAATGCTTCAGGGGCTGCTTTATTAGAATTCAGCAAGGTATTCAAAAACTTAGCAGGTGGAGCAGCAGACTTACAAGGCCCTAACGTTACAAAACTCGCTGACACAACAGACTATAGTGCAGCAAGTCCAGATGGTCGCTATATTCGCTGGGGTATTCGCGAATTTGCTATGGCTGCAATGTGTAATGGTATGCAATTACATGGTGGTTTAAAAGCATTTTGTGCAACCTTTATGGTTTTTGTTGATTACATGAGACCAGCACTACGTCTTTCAGCTCTTATGAAACAGCCTGTTGTATACGTATTAACACACGATTCAATCTTTATTGGAGAAGACGGGCCTACACACCAACCAGTTGAAACACTTGCAAGCTTACGTTGTATTCCTAACGTATTAGTAATTCGCCCTGGTGACGCAGAAGAATCAAATCTTGCTTGGGAAATGGCAATGGAAAGCAGCGAAACTCCTGTATGTTTAGGATTCAGCCGACAAAACATTACCGTATATCCAAAAGATGATCCAGATTGGAAAAACACTGCAAAATGTGGTGCATATGTTGTTCAAAAGGGATCTGAAAAACCAGATGTAACTGTTTTAGCTACAGGTTCAGAAGTATCTCTAGCTTTAGAAGCTGCAAAGCTTGTAAATGGAAAAACAGTACGTGTTGTATCAGTATTGGAACGAGAATTATTTATGCAACAAGATGAAGTTCTTAGAAAAACAATAATCGGTGAAGGCCGAGTTGTTGTTGCTGAAGCAGGATCAAAAATGGGATGGGAAGGATTCGTATCATCTCAAGATGACTTATTCTGCATTGACCGTTTTGGTGAATCAGCACCTGGCGCAATGGTAGCTAAAGAACTTGGTTACACTGCAGAAAACTTAGCAAAACTTATTGCTGAATAAAAAGAAAAGGTTGCCACTTGGCAACCTTTTTTGTTGGTTTATATAATTGCTAAAATTACGCTACTGCGCTACCGGGCGAAGCGATATCCTAACAATTATACATTACCCTCTACTCTGCCCTTAACGATGTATTTTTTACCACAACATCGTGACTTGAGCCTTCGCTAATTGAAGCTTGTGATACTAGTGTAATTTTCGCCTTTTCTTGAAGTTCTGCAATAGAAAGAGCCCCGCAGTTACACATTGTATGGCGAATTTTATTCATTGACATTGTTACATTGTCATGTAGGGTTCCTGCATATGGGACATAAGAGTCTACACCTTCTTCAAAAGAAAGCTTTGCTCCACCGCCCATATCGTATCGCTGCCAGTTACGAGCTCGGTTTGAACCTTCGCCCCAGTATTCTTTTACATAGTTTCCATTTATTATAAGCTTATTCGTTGGACTTTCATCAAATCGTGCAAAGTAACGGCCAAGCATAACAAAGTCTGAGCCCATAGCAAGAGCGAGCGTCATATGATAATCGTGCACAATGCCACCATCAGAACAAATTGGAATATACACCCCTGTTTTTTCAAAGTATTCATCGCGTGCTTGCGCTACTTCAATTGTAGCAGTTGCCTGACCTCGCCCAATTCCCTTTTGTTCACGGGTAATACAAATTGAACCGCCACCAATTCCAACTTTAATAAAATCGGCCCCAGCCTCTGCTAAAAACATAAAGCCTTCTTTATCAACTACATTTCCAGCACCAATTTTAACATCTTCTCCAAAATTCTTTTTAACTGCTGCTATAGTTAGAGCCTGCCACTCTGAAAACCCTTCTGAAGAGTCTATACACAGCACATCAACTCCAGCCTCTAAAAGCGCTGGAACACGATCCATGTAATCGCGAGTATTTATCCCTGCGCCAACAATATAACGGCGCTGCGCATCTAAATTTTCAAGAGGGTTTTCTTCATGAGCATCGTAATCTTTTCTAAAAACAACTGAAGTTAAGCAGCCATTTTTATCAATAATTGGGAGCGAATTTACTTTATGTTTCCATATAAGTTCATTTGCTTCACTTAAGCGGATACCCTCTGTTCCTGTTACTAAATCTTTGAGAGGGGTCATATAGTCTTTAATTTTTTCCTCACCACTTGTGTGCGTAAGTCTAAAATCTCTACTTGTTAAAATGCCTAACAACTTGGAATTTGGCTTTCCATCTTCAGTAATTGCGATTGTTGAATGTCCTGTTTTTTCAGTAAGATTTACAGCATCTGCAAGCGTATTATCCGGTGAAAGATTTGAATCTGAAACAACAAAGCCCGCCTTGTGATGTTTTACACGCGAAACCATTGCTGCTTGCTCTTCTATAGTTTGTGAGCCATAAATGAAAGAAACCCCGCCTTCTTTTGCTAGAGCTATCGCAAGTGTATCACTGGATACAGATTGCATAATTGCTGAGACTAACGGAATGTTCATTGAAAGAGAAGGCTCTTCGCCTTTTTT
This sequence comes from uncultured Treponemataceae bacterium, assembly GCA_964370725.1. GTDB lineage: Bacteria > Spirochaetota > Spirochaetia > Treponematales > Treponemataceae > CAYJFX01. Next base: position 11,380 of record CAYJLQ010000002.1, on the reverse strand, counting down.
GTATTTAACTAATGGTGTTCGCATCGAAACATTAGATGGAACACATTCACTTGATGAGTAGCCGGGAACTAATAAGTATTCGGCAAATGTTCTTGAAGGTTGTTCGTAATAGTAAGCCATATACTATTATAAAGAACAGTATACGGCTTGTCAATATGGCTTTTAAAACCTATACAATGCACTCACACCGAAGGTATCCAACTCAAAAAGACTTGTTGCAGATTTTACATGAATATCTAAAAGGAAGTCTTCTGCTAATACAAACCCAACGCCAAGACCTGTCATAAAATTAGTAGTTAAATGAAAATCATATTCTTTTGTGTGGGTGTCTGTTGATACTACATGTGTTTTTATTACAGTACTATCCCAGTTAAGTCCATAGGATAGTCCCCCTCTAAACTCAAACCAAGAAGTGGGCTTAATTGATATCCCAACATTTAAGCCTGCATAGCTATCATACGAATCAACAATTCGCTTATCATTTGGATTCGTTATTTCTTCTGTTCCACCTGCTTTTGTTTCAGTAATACTACTTATTGTATCACTTCTTCTTGCATAATCAAAGCCTAGGTAGGGTTCAGCAAGCACAATTACTTTTTCCTTAAACCATGCCAAAGAAGCGCCCCCATCTATACCCAACGTAAAGTTATCCCTATCCTTAAATACAGCATGCACGCTACTAGTTTCTTCACTTCCACCAGCCTTTTCTAGAACAGTCGTTATAAGAGCTGTAGAGTCCCCAAGATTATAAACATCCACACCAATATTTATTCCAGTTCGTAGCGTTACAAGAGGCCCAAAAGAGACAGGAAATTCAATTTGAGGAAAGGCAAAAAAAGTTACTGCATTATTTTTTTCAATTATAGTTGTAGTTCCATTAGAATCAACATAGGAATCTGTTATAGCTGCTGTTCGATCATAAATTCCCCCTAACGTAGAATAAAAATTGAACACTCCATCCATTTTATAAGAAATTCCTACTTCGTATTCTTGTTTAGTTTCCTTCGTATTAGCTAAAAGCTGTGCACCACCAATGGTATTTGTTTCATTGCCTGTTTTTGAAGTCCTAGAGTGGATACCAAAGTTTTTCCATCCAAACGCAACTCTTACATTGTATGTAGAGTTTTCTGTTCTAGTATTACTCGTATCTGTTTCTATATTATAACTCGATTGCTCATCTCTAAAGGCATTAATTTTATAGTCAAAAATAGCCCCAAAAGAAATATCATCTGTAATAGGCACTCCGAAAACCCCTTGCAAGTTAGGGCTTATAACAACACCTCCATCATCTAAAAAACCTGTTGCAAAAAAAGGCCTCGCTATATCAACTATTCCTTTGGCATGTATACTGTCAGCCTCTGTTCCCATAGTGAACATCGTTGATTGCCTACTTGCTGAACTAGCAAAACCTGTTCGTGGATCTGCTGACAAAATTGACATTGTTGGATCTGCAAAAACAAAAGCAACAAACAAAGCACTCAATACAATAAAAAAAAGTTTTTTCATTTTTCCTCCATGTCTATACGTATATAAATGAATAAGTATAGTATATAGTTACACTATATACCACGTTTACCCATACGTCAATACAACATTTGTACAATTTTGTCTGATTATCAAAATTTATATCCAAAAAGTGATAGCTGTAGTTCGCCCATGTAATTGCCAAAATATTTATTTTTTGTTACACTATTGGCATGATAGTAATGAAATTTGGCGGATCATCCGTAGCTAATGCAGAACGCATACGAAACATTGTATCAATTATAAAACTCCATGCAGACAAAAAACCAATAGTTGTTCTCTCTGCTATGGGCGATACAACTGACCACTTACTTGAAGCAGCTGATAACGCAGTTCTAGGGAATATAGATATTTCCCAGATAGAAAAACTTCACTACGACACTGCTAAAGACCTTGGCATGGACGAAACTTCTTTAAAAGAAGTTAAAGGCCTCCTTGAAGAACTTAAAACCCTTTTAACAGGTATATCCATGTTAAAAGAACTCACAAAAAGAACAAGAGATTATCTTGTGTCTTTTGGGGAAAGACTTTCTGTAAGGATTGTCTCTGCCTATACTACAAAAGATGGTACACCAGCAAAATTCTATGATGCTTGGGACGCAGGCTTTACATCAAATTCAGACTTTATGGCAGCCGAACTACTAGAAAGCGTATGGCAAGACATACCTAAAGCATTTGAACCGTATAAAAGTGGAAGTCAAAAAGATATTCCTATCGTAACAGGTTTTATAGCAAAAGATAAAAATGGATACATCACAACTCTTGGTCGTGGAGGCAGCGACTTAACCGCAACAATGATTGGCGCTGCTCTCAATGCAGATGAAATCCAAACATGGAAAGATGTTGATGGCATTCTAAGTGCTGATCCTAGAATAGTAAAAGAAGCTAAAACTGTAACAAATGTTACATACCAAGAAGCAGCAGAGCTTGCATACTTTGGGGCTCAAATATTACATCCACGCTCAATGGCTCCTTGTCGAAAAACAGGAACCCCTGTAAGGGTAAAAAATTCATACAATGTGAGCTTTGAAGGTTCTGTTATTACCGAAAATAAAACAGATTCTCACCCTCCTGTTATTGCGCTTACAAGTGTAAACAAAGTTACCGTAATTGAAATATCATCAACTAGAATGCTCGGAGCTGCAGGGTTTTTAGCACATATTTTTAACTTGTTCTTAAAATGGAATATTAGTATTGATGTAATTGCGACCAGTGAAGTTTCAGTTTCTCTTACCGTAGACTCTAAAAATGACATAAAAGGCCTTATAGAAGACCTTTCAAGCGTTGCAGATATCAATGTAAAAAACGACAAAGCCATTATCACCGTAATTTGTGATGCAGAACATTCAAGTGGGATTATTGCAAAAGGTTTCTTGGCCTTAGAGCAAGAAGGTATTAATCCAGACATTATAAGTCAAGGGGCTTCAAAGGTTAACATTAGTTTAGTATGTGATAATAAAGAAACATCTAAAATTATGAACACCCTTCACAGCGCCTACTTTGCAGTATAAAATTTTCTACTTTCTATGAGGTATGTTTCTTTTCAACACACATACCTCATAGAGACTGCAATCCTTTAAAGTTTTATTACAAAACTTTAACAAAGATTTAAAAATATCACTCAAATGCCTATAAATCTCTTGACAGCTTACTCTATCCTTGTCATAATAAGCTACATCTTTATAATAAACAAAAAACTAGAAGTAGTTATTGTACAAAGGACAGAGCTATGAAAAGAATTTGTAAATTAAGTTTAGTAGTTTATTGCCTAGTTATGGCAACATTACTCTATTCTCAAGATACTCAATTACCAGATGACTATTATGTGCTCAGTGATGATGGAAGCAGTTACATTGTTGACGGCAAAAATGCTAGCACAAAGGTAAAAGGAACCATTCGAATTCCTAACATCTATAAAACAAAGCCAGTTACAACTATTGCAGAAAGAGCTTTTGCAGATCATACAGGGATTACTGGTGTTTCTTTTGGAAACAACTTAAAAACCATTGGTAGTCGCGCATTTTTTAACTGCTCACAACTAAAATCTCTTGAAATCCCTTTCAATGTAACAAAAATTGATGCTCACGCATTTGACTCTTGTACATCATTAGAAAGTGTAATAATAGGAACAAATATAACAGAAATTCCATATAAAGCCTTTGCAGGATGCACAAAGTTAAACAATGTAGAAATAAAGGGAAAATTATTAAACATAGGCATAAGCGCTTTTGAAGGCTGCACCGCTTTAACAAACATAAAAGTGCCAAACTCTGTAACATCAATTGGAAACCGTGCTTTTATGGACTGTAAAAACCTACTTACCATAACACTTGGCGAAAATCTTTCTACAATTGGACAAGAAGCCTTTGCAAACTGTTCAAGCTTATTAAGCATTGAAATACCTAGCTCTGTAACAAGAATTGAAGCAAGAACTTTTTCTAATAATAGAAAGCTTACGAATATTAAACTGGGTGAAAATATTACCGTAATAGGAGAAGAAGCCTTTGCAAACAGTCAAAATCTTACCACTATAACTTTGCCTGAGTCAGTAACATCAATTGAAAAATCTGCATTTATGAATTGCTCAAAACTTCTTTCTGTTAAAATGGGTTCAAATATTACTAGCATTGGAGACTATGCTTTCTCAGGGTGCGGACTTTTGTCTGATGTAACGCTATCACAAGCTCTTGTATCACTGGGATCATATGCTTTTGAAGAATGCAGAAGTCTCACTACTGTATTTATGCCAGAAAACGTAAAAAGAATTGGAGACTGGGCCTTTTTCAATTGCATAAAAATTACCAACATTAAGATAAGTGACAGTGTAACACATGTTGGAGCCTATGCATTCAGAAGTTGCACAGCTTTAGAAATGATTACTATTGGAAAAAATGTAGAATATATAGGAGAAAGAGCCTTTAAAAGTTGTCCTTCATTAACAACTGTTTACACTGCTGCCAAAAAAGATCTTGTTCCACAAGGATGGCAAGCAGATGGAAATGAAAAACTATTTAGCGTAACATGGATTAATTAAGTATAAAATTAACATTACATTTGAAAAATGCAAATTTCTGAGTTATAATATTTGGTATACTTACAATTTTATGAGGGCAAAAGAGCAAGGCTTTACTCTCATGGACAATGTTTTACAAAAGGAAAGAAAATGAAAAAAAAAGTATCAATTTTGATGGGGATAGCATATCTACTTATTGCCGTAGCCGTTCATGCACAAGGAGTACCGCTTCCAGATGAATACTACGTTCTTAATGCAAGTGGAGATAGTTATAGTGTAAGCAGTTTAAATGTATCAAAAAAAGCAAGTGGCTCTATTGTTATTGCAGATATTTTTAAGGGGCTTGTTGTTAACTCTATTTCTGAAAGTGCTTTTTCTGGTCACACAGGAATAACAGAAGTATTAATTGGAAACAATATTGAAACTATAGGGAATTCTGCTTTTTTAGATTGCACAAAGTTAAAAACAATTGCAATTCCTCACAAAGTTACAAAGCTTGAACCATTTGTTTTTGCTGGGTGTACTTCATTGGAAAGTGTAATACTTGGAAGAAATATTACTGCAATTCCTCCCCGAGCTTTTATAAATTGCAGCAGTTTAAACTCAATTACTCTAACAGATAAAATTACAGAGATAGGTGCAGGAGCTTTTGAAAACTGTACAAAATTAGTATCTTTAGAAATACCAAACACAGTTACAACTATTGGACAAGGGACATTTAAGAATTGCACAGGATTAATAAATATTACACTTGGAAACAATGTTGTAGTTATCGGAAAGGAAGCTTTTTTCAATAACAGAAAATTAACAAGTATAATTATTCCAGATAGTGTAAAAAGCATTGAAGCAAGCGCTTTTGAAGGATGCAAAAGCTTAACAAACGTTATTTTTGGCAAAAATTTAACATCGATTGGAGATAAAGCATTTAGCGAATGTCCTAGTTTACTAACATTGGAAATACCAAACGCAGTTAAAACTATTGGGAGCTCTGCTTTTTTAAACAACATTAGCCTTCGAAATATTAGCCTTGGGGAAAGCGTAATAAGTCTTGGAGATCATGTTTTTTCTGGATGCAAGCAATTAGCACAAATAAGCCTCCCTGACTCGCTCATAAGTATTGAAGGTTATGCATTTGAAGGTTGCGCAGCATTAACAACGATAAATCTTCCAAAAAATACTGAAACTATAGGTGAATGGGTATTTTTTAACTGCTCACAACTTGCAACCATAACAGGAGGGGAATCTCTTACTCATATAGGAGATTATGCATTTAGAAGCTGCTCTAAACTAGAATCTATAGCCATAGGGATAAATGTTGAGTACATTGGCATGAGAGCATTCAAAACATGCCCTGCACTAAAAACAGTATTCACACCTCACTCAAAAGACGCTGTTCCTCCTGGCTGGAGCCAAGATGGAAATGAAAAACTTTTCAGTGTAACATGGAGATAAGAAAAGGGGCTACAAGCCCTTTTTTTGTGCCCTGCTCTAAATATAAAAACCCCTTTACAAAACAAGTTTTTATTAGTATCCTATATATACATTAAACACTAGGAGTACAGAGATGAATATTGCACTTGTTGGATACGGAAAAATGGGGAAAATAATAGAAAGTATTGCAAAGCAAAAAGGGCATAACATTGTTGCAACAATAGATACTTTTGCTGATGACGCTACTCACAAGCTTTCACGCCAAGAAGATTTATCAACAGCTATAAAAGAAAGCAATGCAGATGTAATAATTGAATTTACTCATCCTACCAGTGTTATTGAAAACATTAAAACCATCCTCCCACTTGGAATACCTGTAGTAGTAGGAACGACAGGATGGGCAGAGAACATTAAAGAAATTGAATCTCTTGTAAAAACTCACAACACAGCCCTCTTTTATTCTTCAAACTATTCTATAGGCGTAAATATGTTTTATAAAATTGTTGAAGAAGCGGCAAAACTCATGTCTAATTATGAGGAATATGATGTAGCACTTTGGGAAGCTCACCATACACAAAAAGCAGACTCCCCTTCAGGAACAGCACTTGACTTAGCGAAAGCCGTTATGCGTGGCAATACAAAAAAAACAGAAACCGTTATTGATGCATTTCATACAAAACCTCAATCTCACCAACTACACGTATCAAGTACACGAGTTGGCTCTGTTCCAGGAACTCATACAGTATTCTTCGACTCAATGGCAGACACAATAGAGTTAACTCATACAGCACGAAATCGCGAGGGATTTGCTTTAGGAGCGGTACTAGCGTCACAATGGCTTTTTGAAGGAATCAAGAAAGGAAGTCTTCCAAAAGGGCACCTTTACACTATGAACGATATGCTTAGCTAATGAGTGCACAAAGTTTTCCAGCAACCTATAATTGCCTCGTAGTGCTTGGTCCAACGGCAGTAGGAAAAACAGCATTAGCGGTAAGACTAGCAGAGCACTTTAACGCAGAAATTCTCTCAGCAGACTCAAGACAAGTTTACAAAGGTCTTAATATAGGCTCTGGAAAAGATTTAAATGAATATACCGTTCCTTACCACTTAATAGACATTACAGACCTTTCCCATGAATATTCTGTATATGATTATCAACGCGATTTTCATAATGCTTTTTATGATATTACAAAAAGGAACACACTCCCCATTATTGCTGGTGGGACGGGCATGTACTTAGATGCAATTATCCGCGGATATAATTTAGTTAAAGTTCCAACAAACGAAACTTTAAGAGAAAAACTTCTTGGCAAATCTATGGAAGACCTTGTTTCAATATTAGTAGATTTAAAAACAAAGGCAGGAAAGACTGTACACAACGATACAGACTTAACAGAACATCATAGATTGCTTCGCGCAATTGAAATAGAAACATTTGAACAATCTGGATGTGTAGTAGAGAACCAAACACTCGAAAAAAAATGTGAAATTAAACCTCTTATCATCGGCACAACTTTTCCTCGCGACATGCTTCGCGCAAACATCAAAGCCCGCCTTTTTTCACGCTTAGAAGAAGGAATGATAGAAGAAGTTGAAAGCTTACACAAAGACTATTCATGGGACCGTTTAGAGCGCCTTGGTCTTGAATATCGCTTTATTTCAGAATTTTTACAAGGTAAAATAGCTACAAAAGAAGAAATGACTAACAAACTGTATATTGCCATAGGCCAATTTGCAAAAAGGCAAGAAACATGGTATCGTGGAATGGTAAAAAAAGGCGTTACTATTTTATGGCTTCCTCATAATAAAACAACAAAAGATTGTGAAAAGCTTGTCAGATTTGAATATGCGCTAGATATAATTCAAAAAGTATGAAAGACGTAATATCAATTTATAATAACAAAAATTCCTTTTTTGTAAAAAAAACTGGACTTTTGCCAAGCGTTGAAAAGCTAATACAAGACATTGATATTGCAATTGTTATTCCAGCGTGCAATGAACATCCAACAATTTTTAGAACCCTTACATCAATTCAAAACTCTTATAAACTTGCAATAGATACACAAAGCAAAAAACTCCCTAAAGTAGCATTTATAATAGTAGTTAATAATAAAAAAAGTTCCACAGACGAAGTAAAAGAAAACAACAAAGATCTTTTAGAAAAACTTAATGACTATTCAAACGGAACATGCCCTACAATTACAATAGATTTAACAAAAGAGGGCTTTTTATTACCTGAAAAGCAAGGTGTAGGATACGCCAGAAAATATGGCATGGATTTTGCACTTCTTTGCAAGGCAACTGTAATAGCCTGCATGGATGCAGACACATTAGCAAGCGATAATTACATAGAAGAACTTACACACTTCTATTTATCCTGTAAAATGGCACAAGAAAACAAAAAGCCTATTCCTGTTGGAGCTGTTACTCATTTTGATCATCAAAAAAACTGCGATCAAAAAATAGAAAATATTTCTCGTGAATATGAAAACTATATGCGAACCCACAGTGAAAAACTAAAAGCGGCAGGGACTCCCTTTTGGCTTTGGGCATTAGGACCAACTATTGTTTGCTCAAGCTATGGATATGCTGGTAGTTCGGGTATGAACAAAAGAATAGCTGGAGAAGATTTTTATTTTTTACAATCACTAGTAAAGCTTCATATACAGCAAAAAAACAAAGGGTTCACTAAAACTGACATAGAACAAGCCTTAGATTTTCCTATTCTCAATTGTACCGTTCATCCCGAATCAAGATATTCGGACAGAGTTTTATTTGGAACTGGAAAAAAACTGCAAGATGTGAAATATGGGCGAGATTCAATACAGTGTTATGATAACGCTTTGTACGGAAGCATCGAATTGTTTTTAACCCTAGTGATAAATGCAAAAGGAAATCCACATTTATTTTATAATGAAGTGAAAGAAAAGCTACCTAATATATGGAGTTTTTTAGAAAACGAAAACTTTTTTTCAATATGGGAAATATTATACCGTCAAAACAAAGAAAGCGATAAACGTATTTTTAGCGCTTTTCACTCTTGGTTTGACGGTTTGAAAATATTACGCCTTATTCATGTATTAGATAAAAAGAACTAAGTTAAGCTACGCCGAATAAAGATTTAATGTTTTCAACTTTTGTTAAGTACCCAGTACGAATACAACTTTCAAAAAGAGACTTTTCGATAAAATCCGTTACAACTTTTTCATAACCGTCAAACTCTCTCGTAATTCGCACAACAAATCCATCTTCTGTTTCTTTTTCAATAGTTAAATAATCATTAGGATTATGGCTTTTAATAGAATAACAACTCATTTTTTTCTCCCATTTGAATTATACTCTAGCTTTGGCAACCCAAAGTCGCTAACAACAGTATTATAAGTAATACTCTTAGTAAAAAACAATACACATGTTGTTTTTTTTACTAACTTGCTATATTTTATTATCGGGATTTTAAAAAAACACCTTAGTGTTTTTTTCATTTTGTGCTATAATGATGTATGGTCTTCGCGGATGCACATATTCATATTAGTCAAATTAAAGATTGGTCTCCTGTTTTACACAACGACGATGTTTCACCAGTATGTTCTTGCGCTCATTCCCCTAACGAATGGATTGAACTTTCCAACTTTGCAAAGGACATGCAAAAAAAGGTCGTTATCTCATTTGGTATCCATCCACAAAACCCTAACACAGCCTATGTTAAGAAGCTAGAAGATATCTTAGAAAAAAAACTCTTCACCCCAAAATGCATTGGAGAGGCAGGCTTTGACCTTTTTACAGAAGAGTATGCAAAAACTTTGCCTGCTCAAATTGAAGTATGGAATGCCCAACTTGAATTCTCTGAAAAATACAAGCTGCCGCTCATAGTTCACTGTCGTCATGCATTAGATAAAATATTTGCAGATTCTAAAAAATTATCAAAGATACCCTCAGTTATTTTTCATTCTTTCCCAGGATCTCCCCAAGAAGCACAATCTATTATAAACAGAAATATAAATGCCTTTTTTTCTCTGGGAAAACCTATCCTTAATGGGAATAAGAGGGCTTTAAAATGTGCACAAGAGCTACCACTTGCACTATTATTAGCTGAAACTGATGCCCCTTATCAAACACTAAAGGGAGAAGCAGTCACTCCACCAAGCGACATAATAAAAGTATATAAAAAAATTGCAGAGCTTCGAAACATACCCTTGCTTGAAGTCTGCAATTCATTAGAAAACAATTTTCAAAATGCTTTTAATGTTCTAAAATAACATCTAATCTTACTGGATTATGGTCAGAATGTTTAAATCCTAAATTTAATGCCTCTACATTCTCAACACGAATATTCGGTGACACAATGTAGCCATCCACTATGTAATATTGCCAGTCATCTAAACTTCCACTATCCAAAGGGGCATGTAATGAACGTGCTGTTGGTACGTCTGGGTCTGCAACAAACTGCCAATCGGGGGAGGGTAAATCACTATATTCTAGTAAACCTGGGGCCCAATATTCATCATTTTGCACATAGTCTATACCAGGGAAAGTTTGATTAAAATCGCCTCCGGCAATTACATAATTTCCCTTTTTATATTCGTCATTAATTATTTCCATAAGCATTGCTGTTTGAGCTTCTCTGCCCTCTCCATCATCATATGCTTCCAAATGTAAATTAATTAATACAAGTTCTTGTCCCGAACTTTTAAAAGGTAAGCGAGTAACCAATAAACAGCGTTTCATATTTGCTGTACTAACAGGCCACGAAAAAGCAACAGGAAGTGAAACCCTCTGCGGATTTTGCATGTCGTATACAGAATAAGAGCCTATACCAGCTTCTACTTTTCCAATAGGAGGCAGAGGAAAGGGAACATAAAAGCACTCAAAATTGTATGCATAGGCAGAACCCATTCCCGTTTTTTCGTGTAAATATAAGCGCTGATTTATATTAAACGATCTCTTTGAATCTTCATCTATTTCTTGAAACAGCCAAAAATCGACAGGATTTTTCTGTATTGTATCTACTATGCCCTCTAAGTTTTTTTCAACAATACTTTTATTCCCAGGTTGAATAGAGGTACCGCCATCTAAAAAGAAATCTTGATCAGAACTTAAAGCAGCATATCCTATATTCCAGGTTATAACACTTATTGTTTGCTTTTCATCAAATTTCTTTTGCAATATTTCATGGTTGCCAGACAATGACTCCCAAGACATGTAAGGAAGATTTTCAACAGGGGCAGGCTTATATTCTGTAACAGTATAAATTCCAAGAAAAACAAAGATAATTAATAGAATATCGCCCAAAATAAAGAGTAGTCGACGCACAGATTTTTTCATTGTCTAATTATAGCATAATCCAGTAAATAAGGCAAATAGTATTTGACAAGATGACACTAATGTGGTATCTTTTAAAGTGAATTAATCTAT
>CAYJLQ010000001.1:0-34890 GCA_964370725.1 uncultured Treponemataceae bacterium | reverse complement strand
GGACACAATGGACTTCGCTCAATGAAAGAATGTTTTGGAACAGCCGATTTTTGGCGCCTCCGTTTTGGAATAGGAAGGCCAAACCATGATGACATTTCAGGATGGGTACTATCTGATTTTACCAGTGATGAAAGCATTATAAACGCTCAAGCCTTTGACATGGCAAAGCCACTTATCGACAGCCTACTCACAAAAGACCCAAATAAGCTATTGAACGAGTGGAAAAAGGTAAGCGTAGGATTGTAAAAAGTTTTTTTATCCGCAAGAATTACACAGATTTATAGGATTTTTATTTGTGAGTAAAAAATAGGAACATTTTTTTAAAACGAGGTACGACGGTACGTCGTGAAGATTGATTTTTTTAAGGAAATAACATGAAAAACAATGAAGCATTTGAAAACTTTATCAATATTATAAAAAAACTAAGAGCACCCGATGGATGCCCTTGGGATAGGGAGCAAACACCGGAAAGCCTACGTTCTACTTTTATAGAAGAAACCTATGAGGCCATCGATGCCATAAACTCTAACCATATCGCGCACATTCGAGAAGAGCTTGGTGACACCTTTTTAAACGTTGCGATGATTTCCTACATGTACGAAGAACAAGGCGATTTTACCGTAGCCGAAGTTTTAAATGAGGTGTCTGAAAAATTGGTACGCCGCCACCCGCACGTGTTTCCTGAATCTGAAGGGCACTCAATTGTAGAAAATGAAGCCACCACAAGCGGCGAAGTTTTAAACCAATGGGATAAGATAAAAGAGCAAATAGAAGGGAAAAAAGGCGAAAAAGGAATATTAGACGAGGTTCCGCTTTCTTTCCCTCCCCTCCTTCGTGCCTACAAAATGCAAAAAAAGGCCTCGAAAAAAGGCTTTGATTGGGATAACACAGATGGCTCATTTACTAAGTTTTATGAAGAAATTGATGAACTAAAAGAAGCGCACCTATCGGGTAACAAAAACCACACTGAAGAAGAAGCAGGGGACTTACTATTTGCCGCAGTAAACGTAATTAGACATATGGGAATTGACCCAACTATTGCCCTCGCCCGTGCAAATGAAAAGTTTAAAAAACGCTTTAGCTACGTTGAAACAGAATGCAAGGCACAAAACATTGAAATGAAAAAAGAAAATTTAGAAAAAATGGATACCCTTTGGGATAAAGCCAAAAGCAATGTATAATTTATAATGTACAATGCATAATTGTAACGGAACAATTTTCATTTTTGTAACAAAAAATAGTAATTATTAATTGTAAATTATTAATTACTATGCTATATTATACTCATACCACATTAAGGAAACTAACATGACTTTTACACAAAGACCAATCTATGAAAATAAAGAAGCCGAAGAAGAAAAACAAAGCCCAGATGCGCTAAGCTTAAAATTCTTAAAAACTCGCCAAATTCTTTTAACAGGCGAAATTAACAAGGCTTTAGCTGAAAAGATAATTAAACAACTTTTAATATTAGAAGCTGACAACAATGACCCAATTTATGTATTCATCGATTCTCCTGGTGGAGATGCTGATGCAGGTTACGCAATTCTTGACATGATTCGTTTCATTAATGCACCTGTGTACACCATTGGAATGGGACTTGTTGCAAGTGCAGGTGCCTTAATTCTCTTGTCATCTCCAAAAGACAAGCGATTAGCACTTCCAAACTCACACTACCTTATTCATCAGCCATTAAGCGGCATAAAAGGTGTTGCAACAGAGATTGAAATTCATGCTCGTGAAATTGAAAAAATGCGAGAAAGAATTAACAAGCTTATTTCTGATGAAACAGGCAAAGGCTTAAAGCAAGTTGAAAAAGATACAGACAGAGACTTTTGGATGAATGCAGAAGAAGCAAAATCCTATGGACTTGTAAGCAATATTATTTCATCAAGAGATGAACTAAAATAAAAAACTCAAACAAATAATAAGGAAACACAAAATGGGAAAACCTCTTGTTATTCAATCCGACTTTGGGACTTGCGATGGTGCAGTTAGTGCAATGTATGGAGTTGCAAACGGTGTAGATGAAAATTTAAACGTATTTGATTTAACACACGAAATACCGCAGTTTAATATTTGGGAAGCCTCATATCGGCTCATACAAACAGTTGAGTTTTGGCCAGCAGGCACCGTATTTGTTTCGGTTGTAGATCCAGGTGTAGGTTCAAGCAGAAAAAGTGTAGTTGTCCTTACAGAATCAGGGCAATATATTGTTACACCAGATAATGGTACTTTAACTCACATTAAAAGAAATCTTGGCATAAAAGAAGCTCGCGAAATTGATGAATCCGTAAACAGACTTGCAAATTCTCATGAAAGTCATACCTTCCATGGTCGAGACGTATATGCCTATACCGGTGCAAGACTTGCAAGTGGAATTATTTCATATGAGCAAGTAGGCCCTAGTTTAGATACAAATGACATAGTTGAACTTCCAATTATAGAAGCAAAGTTAGAAGGGGATTCAATAAGCGGAAGCATCGATGTTCTTGATATTCGATTTGGAAGCCTTTGGACAAATATCCCTCGAACGCTTTTTGCCACATTAGGATTAAAGCATGGCGATGCTGTAGATGTAATTGTACAAAACACAACACGAGTTTTATATAGAAATCATGTAGTATTTATGAAGTCTTTTGCAGATGCTTATATTGGTGAGCCTTTACTATACGTTAATAGCTTAGATTATATGGCTCTTGCAATTAATCAAGGAAACTTTGCAAAAGCATATGATGTTGGAACTGGGCATGGTTGGTCAATAACATTACAAAAAGTGCAAAAATAGTGGGACAGGATGAAAAAAGAAGTTGTAGTAGATTTTTCTGATTTTTCGTTTCAATATTTTGCACAGGCAAAACCAACATTAAAAAATATTGATTTAAAAATATACAAAGGTGAAAAAATCCTAATTGTGGGCCCTAGCGGTAGTGGAAAAAGTACAATTGGGAACTGTATAAATGGTCTTATTCCTTTTTCATTTAAAGGAGAAATTTCTGGAAGCTTAAAAATTGAAGGAGAAGAAACTAAATCTCTCGACATCTTTAAGCTGTCAAAAAAAGTTGGAACCGTTTTACAAGATTCAGATGGCCAATTTATTGGACTTACTGTTGCTGAAGATATTGCATTTACCCTAGAAAATGATTGTGTATCGATAGATAAGATGCATGATATTGTAAAAAAAACAGCAGCCTTAGTTGAAATGGATACCCATTTAACATCTTCTCCACATGAATTATCTGGAGGCCAAAAGCAACGAGTTTCGCTTGCTGGTGTTATGGTAGATGAAGTTGAAATACTCCTTTTTGATGAACCCCTTGCAAATCTTGACCCTAAAACAGGCCAAACAGCTGTTGAACTTATTGACGACATTCATAAAAAGCTAGGCAAAACAATTATTATTATTGAACATCGCTTAGAAGATGTTTTACATTGCAATGTAGATAGAATAATTGTTATGAACGAAGGCATGGTTCAAGCTGATATGAGCCCTGATCAGCTTATGGCTGCAGGAACACTTCCTTCATTTGGAATAAGAGAGCCTTTATATGTAACTGCACTTCGCTATGCAGGAATTCCTGTTACCGAAAAAATAAACGCTGGCCAACTAGAAACCTTAAAAATTAATACAATAAAAAAAGATCTCACCGCTTGGAACACCGCTCAAGCAAAGAAAACTCAAACGAGCTTTACAAAAGAAATATTAAAAGCAGACAACATAGGCTTTCAATACGATACTAGAGGTAAAACCATTCTTGATAGTGTTTCCTTTAGCATTCATGAAGGCGAGATGCTTAGTATTGTAGGCTCAAATGGAGCTGGAAAAAGCACTCTAGCTAAAATTATCTGTGGGATAGAAAAAGGTAACACTGGTTCTTTATATCTACATGGTGAAGACATGAAAGATATGACAATAAAAGAGCGCAGCAAAAGCATAGGCTACGTTATGCAAAACCCTAACCAAATGATTTGCAAGCCAATGATTTTTGATGAAGTTGCATTGGGCTTGCGTTTAACTGGCGTAAGTGAAGAAGAAATTGCTGAAAGAGTTGAAAAAACTCTTAGCATTTGCGGCTTACTCCCGTTTATAAAATGGCCAATTTCTGCATTAAGCTATGGACAAAAAAAACGAGTTACAATTGCATCTGTGTTAGCAATGAATCCTAGCATAATAATCTTGGATGAGCCAACAGCAGGACAAGATTACAAGCACTACACAGAAATAATGGAATTCTTAAAAGAATTAAATGCTCAAGGCGTAACAATTTTGCTTATCACCCATGATATGCACCTAATGCTTGAATATACTCATAGAGCGCTTGTTTTAAGCGAAAACAAGATATTACTTGATGCAAGCGCTGTTAAAGCACTAACAAGCCCTGATATAGCAAGTAAAGCAAGTTTAAAGGTAACTTCACTATACAATCTTGCCCAAAAAGTTGGTATCAAAAATGAACAAGAGTTTGTTCAAAGCTTTATTGACTATGAGGCACTTCATACTGATTTACAGGGGGGCAAAAAATGAAATCAAAACTATTTGACTATGTAGAAAGAGATAATTTTATATTTAATCTTTCAGGCTTAACAAAAATACTTTGTTTTTTCTTTTTAACATTCGCTGTCATGTTTTCGTATGATATTCGGTTCATAGTTCCTGTACTTATTTTTTCCTTTATTGTTTTAAGAATATCAGGAATAACCTTTGGCCAAATAAAAATAATGCTTGTCTATGTATTTATATTTTTGGCGCTCAATTTTGTGTTAACATTTATATTTAGCCCTACATATGGAGTAGATCTTTATGGTACAAAGAGTGTCATTTTTTCTTTTGGTGGCAGATATGTTTTAACATGGGAGCAGCTCTTATATCAAATAACAAAGACAACAAAGTATGCTTCAGTTGTGCCCCTTGGAATAATATTTCTTTTAACAACAAATCCTAGTGAGTTTGCTGCCTCTATTAATAGAATAGGCATTCCATACAAGGTTGCTTACTCATTCTCTTTAACTTTGCGCTACTTTCCTGATATCATCAGAGACTACAACGATATTTCTGCAGCACAACAATGCAGAGGCCTAGATTTATCAAAAAAAGAAAAAATGAGTGTGCGTGTAAAAAATGTAATGACCATTTGTGTTCCTCTAGTTTTTTCAACATTAGATCGAATTGAAATGATTAGTAATACAATGGACTTACGAAGTTTTGGAAAAGAGTCAAAACGAACATGGTATGCTTCTCGCCCATTATACAAAGGCGACATTTGCACACTGATTGTTTGTGCATTAATATTTACAACATCGATATGTTTATCAATATTTGTAAATGGATCAAGATTTTTTAACCCTTTTATATAAAAACTACCCCAAACGGGATTACAAGGAGTCATTATGACAAACGAAAAACCATTATTAGTGTTTCAAACCGATTTTACCTACAAAGAAGGAGCTATTTCTTCAATGTACGGTGTAGTGAAATGTGTAGATCGCTCAATAGAAATCATGGATGGTACGCACGAACTACCTCAATTTGATACATGGAGCGCAAGCTATCGATTATACCAAAGTCTAAACTTTTGGCCTGAAGGTACAATTTATGTATCAGTAGTTGACCCAGGAGTAGGAACCGCTAGAAAAGCAAGTGTTGCCAAGACTGCAAACGGCTACTACATTGTTACGCCTGACAACGGAAGCTTAACTCACGTAAAAAAACACTTTGGAATTGTAGAGATAAGAGAAATTGATGAAGACCTTCATCGCTTAAAAGGAAAAAACACTGAAGGCGTAGCTATATTTCATGGACGAGACCTATTTGGACACTGTGCTGCAAAATTAGCTAGTGGTAAAATTACTTTTGAAGAAGTTGGTAAAGCCTATCCAGTTGAAGAAATTGTTGAACATCCAATTTATGAGCCAAGTTTCGAAAATGGAATAGTAAAAGGTATTTTTGAAATTGACGATCCAAACTTTGGAAACATGTGGACAAATATTCCTCTTAATATGTTCTTAGACAATGGCTTTAGCTATGGCGATATGCTACAGTTAAACATCTTGCATAAGGGAAAATCTGTTTTTAATGAAAAGATTCTATTTCATAAAAGCTTTGGCTACGCCGAACAAGGTAAACCAATGATCTATAACAATGAGCTTATGAAAATTGCTCTGGCAGTAAGTTGTGGAAGTTTCGAAAAACAATATAATATTGGTTTTGGAAGCGATTGGTCAATAGAATTTTCAAAATAATATTCAGTTTCTATAAAAATATATCTTGACAGAACTGACATTTTTTGTTTAAATGTACGAGTGAGAAAAAACTTTTTCACTGTATTTAGGAGGTTATTATGAAAAAATTGTTTGCCGTTTCAACAAAAACATTTGTGGCAATTGGTTTAGGGGCAGCACTTTTCACAGTGTTGTTTATGTATGTAAAGGTGCCAAGTTTTATACCTGAAACTTCTTTTCAAACTGCATACGGAGTAGGAGCTTTTTTTGCTGCACTATTCGGGCCTATTGCAGGTGGTCTCATTGCTTTTATTGGGCATGCACTATCTGATTCAGTTCAGTATGGTTCAGCTTGGTGGAGTTGGGTAATTGCAAGCTTCCTTTCTTGTTTTATCATTGGTTTTGCATATCCACACTTAAAGGCTGAAGAAGGAATTTTCGGTGTTAAAGATGTACTTATTTTTAATGGTATTCAAATTGCAGCAAATATCGTATCTTGGATGATTGTTGCTCCAGTTTTAGATATTCTAATTTATGCTGAACCTGTAGACCTAGTTTTTGCACAAGGTGTAATTGCAGCTCTTATGAACTCAATTTCAATTGGAGTAATTGGTACACTTCTTATTTTTGCTTACGCTAAAGCAAAACCTAAAAAGGGAAGTTTGTCACAAGACTAATACATAAAAAAAACTTAGCTGACTATTCAGCTAAGTTTTTTTTATTTAATCAACTTGTTCAACATCAATTCGTAAAGACCTATTCTTCCATTCCCAAAAGGCAAGTCCAATACTACCAATTAATAAAACTATTCCAATAACACGAATAAAAACTATTGCAATTTCACCTGGCATTATAAATAATAATATAGCTAATGCAAAACTCGCAATAATTTCTGTAGTAATTACTTTACTTGAAATTCCAGCCTCTTTTAATCGAGATAAGCTAATAAACTCTGCTATTGCAGACAAGATAAGATATGTTGCAAGAACATAAATCATAATTGTCCAAATTAACTCTGCTAGTATCAAGGGAAGCGCAATAGCTGCAATCCCTACAACAATGCTTGTAATTGCTTTTATCGTTATAATTTTGTTAAAATTAGCTTCAGTAATTAAAGGCCTAACTGCTAAAAAATTATACACTCCATTTCCTAAGGCAAAAACCCCAAGAATTATTACAGTCACTTTTATCCAAGTTTCAGGTGATATTATCATCATTAAAGAAATGGCAAAAACAAGAAAACTTGTTCCAATTATAGATTTTCGCATTTTTCTCTCCTAAGCTGTATCGTTATGATACCGTGCGCATCTAAGCATTATTAATTGTACTCCAACATTGATAAAAACACAAGTAAAATTACATATTCTCAATAATTATTGTAATAGTATCCTGCTTTTTTTCAGCTCTTTTTCCATACAAAAAGAGTATGTTAGTTTTTTTCTGTTCCATTGTTAATGGGTTTATATTATATGTTTCAAAAGCAGAATTGGTATAAGCTTCACGTGTACTGTGCATATCTGTATGCTCAATAAGGGCTGCATGATGTAAGTCCTTATCATAGTGAAGGTCAAAGCATTTTGGATATACTGAAGTTTTACCCATATAAAAGTAGTCAAAGCGTAACAATTCTCGCACTACAGGCAAACAACTATTATAATACTTTTCTACAAACTCATATAAAAGTGAAAACAATGTTTGTGTTTTATGTTGAACATCAAAAAAACCTTGTTCTCTAAAATACTTTGCAATTAATGAAAACAACGCAAAGTCACTTTCAACACTTTCTAAAAGATAATAAATAGTTTTATCAAAATAATGAGAATTATAATACCAGTCCAACACAGTTTCAACATCGTGTAAAAAGCATATATCTTTATAGCTCATCCATGGGCTTTTTAATACTTCATGCGGCTGAATTGATAACCACTCGTAATCATGCTCTTTAGCATATACTTCCATTTGAGTACCAGATAGAATTTTCAAAAAACCTAATTGAAGCATATCCGGCCTCAATGCAAGCGTAAAATTAAAAGACTCTTCAAATTCTTTTAAGGATTCATGAGGAAGGCCTGCAATTAAATCCAAATGGCTATGTATTGTCTTGGGAATTTTTCCAACATTTTTTGCTAAAATATCTTTTTTTACAGGACGATTAATTTCTTTCAAAGTCATTTCATTGGTACTTTGTACCCCAACTTCAAATTGCATAACACCCTTTTTCACATTCTGCAGGTATTGCAAGGCAGTATCATCAAGATGTTCAGCTGAAATTTCAAAGTGAAACATTGTATAGTCGTTATGATTTTTAACAATGTAGTCCCATATAGCAACATATCTATCGGTATTAAGGTTAAATGTTCGGTCAACAAACTTTACTATTTTAACCTTAGCATCTAAAAATCGCTGTAAGTCATCATACACTCTCTCTAAGGGCATAAAACGTACATTCTTTTCAATTGATGAAAGACAGTACGAACATGAAAAAGGGCAGCCCCTTGAAGACTCATAATAATAAAGTTTATAATCTGGTTCTAAAAAATCGCTATAAGGAAATGCTAAGCTTTGCATCTCCAAGGGTGGGCGAGCGCCAGCAAAATGTAAACGATTCCCATCTTGGCGGGAAGTGATACCCAAAATTGATCCTAGGCCTTGTAAAAAAGCTTGTGCATCAAATCCTGTTTTAGTACTAATTGATGTGTAATGTTTTACAAGTTCTAAAACAGTTTGCTCCCCTTCACCTTGTAACACAAAGTCTACTTCAGGATTTGCAGTAAGCACTTCTTCGGCCCTATACGATACATCTGGGCCACCTAAGCCTATCAGTAGGCTTGGGAAAATTTTCTTTAATTCTTTTGTAGTGTCAAAAACAAGACGAGTATTCCAGATATATACTGAAAAAATTATTATCTTTGGATTTTTTGCGCTAATGCCTCGAACAATATCTTGCACATAATGCGCTATAGTCCATTCTTCATACTGTAGAGCATCAACACTCTTTGCCTCTGCATGTTTTTTTACAAATTCATAAATTGAGCGAACAGCTAAATTTGTATGATTGTAGCGAGAGTTTATCGCTGCTAATAAAATACTCATATGCTTATGGAAAAATGTTAAAATTTACGAAAATAGAAAAATAGTGATCATAGCTTCCGCCTCTCGGCATCATCCTATAAGCACCTTCAACATTTGGTGCAAATCTTTTACCGGAATATGAAAAATCATACCCTACATTAAAACGAAACCCATTACCCCACGGCGTTGAAGTTACTCTCGAATCATTTGCTCCAGGAAGCTTAATAAAATCAGTTCTGCTACCTAAAACATAGTCGACACCAAAATTAAATCCTGCGAGATTAGGATAGATTCGGACTCCTGAGAAAAAACCATAATCTAAGTGATTTGCATGCACATCTGTATTAAATGCAAAGTCTGCAAGAATTATTCCACCAGTTACAAATCGAACCCTGTCGTCCAATTCAATGCCTATTCCTAAATCGCCAGTAATTATAAAACGCCCAGTATTTTCTGCATATACAAGCTTATTTTCTTCATTAACTGTATCATCGCCATATATTACAGCCGAAGTACCTATATCCCAATGCCAAAAGAAAAAATCTTGGCTTTGAGAAAAAAGGGTGTGTGCAGAGCAAAGCAGTAGAGCAAGTACAAATATCTTTTTAAACATCATGCGTGAATTATACACTATATTACAAATTTATGCTACGTGGTTAATTGCTACCTACATTGTTTCCAAAAATGGTACTAAAATATGACTCATAGCATTTTTAAGCACGACAAGTGTAGACTTTGCAAGTTCTAAGCGTGCTTTTTTTAGCCCCTCATCTTCAGCTGCCAAAATTGGACAATCATGGTAAAACCTACTAAAAGCCTTAGCAACATCATAGGTATAATTCGCAAGCAAACTTGGGTCAAGATTCTCTGCAGAACGTTGCACTGTTTTTGGATACATTTCCAGCGTTTTAACAAGTTCCCACTCTGCATCATGCTTTAATAAAGAAAAGTTACATTCGTTAGCATCGCTTGTTAAGCCTGAATCGTGTGCCTTTTTTAAGATTGAAGATATGCGAGCACCCATATATTGCAAATAAGGCCCTGTATTGCCATTAAATGAAAGCGATTCTTTTGGATTAAAAGTCATATCTTTTGTTGGGCTAGTTTGCAGTAAAAAATAATGAAGGGCGGCAAGAGCAACTTTTTCTCCTACATCTGAAACATCGCCAACAGCATTTTCTCTACCCTTTTCGTTTATTTCTTCTATAGCGCCATCTCGTAGGTTATCAATTAAATCATCAGCATCTACTACTGTCCCTTCTCGACTCTTCATTTTACCTTCCGGTAAATTCACCATACCATAAGACAAATGGAAGAGTTGGTCTGCCCATGTATACCCAAGCTTTTTTAAGATATAAAAAAGCACCGTAAAGTGATAATTTTGCTCATTACCAACAACATATACTAATTGATTAAAGTCCCAATCAGAGTGCCTATATATAGCTGTCCCAATATCTTGAGTCATATAAAGCGCTGTTCCATCTTTTCGCAAAAGCACCTTTTTATCAAGATTAATTTCTGCAAGATCTATCCAAACAGAACCGTCTTCTTCTTTATAAAAAATACCATCTTCTAAGCCCTGAAGTATTTCTTCCTTTCCCTTTAAGTAGGTTTCGCTTTCAAAGTATAACTTGTCGAACGTAATACCGGTTCTCTCGTATGTTTGTTTAACCCCGCTTATAGCCCAATCATTCATTGTTCTCCAAAGCTTTCGAACATCTTCATTGCCTTTTTCCCATTCTACTAGCAAGTTTTGAGCTTCTTTTTCAGCTTCAGGATTATCTGTACTATAATTATTATACTCTACATAACAGTCACCAACAAAACGGTCGCTTTTAACACCTAAGCTTTGTGGTGTTTCGCCTTTTTCTTCGTGAAACTTTTGATAAGCAAGCATAGACTTACAAATATGAACACCGCGGTCATTAATTATATTAACCTTGAATACATCAGCACCAGCTGTTTTTAATAGCCGTGAACAACTTTCTCCAAGTGCGTCATTTCGCAAATGCCCTAGGTGTAGAGGCTTATTTGTATTAGGGCTAGAGAACTCAACCATTACTCGTTTACCGTCTAAAGGCTTTTTATCTGAATCATCATAACTACCATAAGTGTCGCCTTGTTTAATAATTTTATTGAGTACAATTTTTGACACTAAAGATTTATTTAACTTAACATTAACATATGGGCCAACTGCTGCAAAAGTTCCTATTTCAGCGGCTTCGCAGTCGTTATCTACCATTTTTGCTATTTCAACTGCAATCTGTGGAGGCCCCATTCTAAATGCTTTTGCAAATGCAAATAGTGGTATTCCTATATCGCCCATTTCTGGGTTCGGTGGTATTTCAATTGTAATATCAGTGCTCAAAACAGCATTTACTGAAAAGCCAGAAGAGCTAAGATCAATTTTTTTTTGTTTTGCAAGCAATGTAAGATTTGCTGCAACAGCACTAGCACATATTGTGCGTACATCGGCCATTGTTAGAGGGGTTTTATTTTCTGTCATAGTTATACATACCACATAGAGCGCTAAGTGTCAAGTAAGAAGATATTTTAAATGCTAGTCAAAAGTATTAAAATTTGATATAGTTAGAATATTCGGAGGATGCATGAAGTTTTTAGAACAAGGCGAACAAATTGAAACTACAATTGTTGCTATCACAAAAGATTATATTTTTTTAGATTTAAATACTAAGTCAGAGGGTGTTTTAGACATTCTAGAGCTAACAAATGAAGATGGAAATGTTACAGTAAAAGAAGGCGACTCTATTAAAGTGTTCTTTTTGGGTGAAAAGAATGGAGAAATGCGCTTTACAACAAAAATTAGCTCAGATAAAGCTGACAAAACAATGTTAGAAAAAGCTTATACAGGCAAAATACCAGTTGAAGGATTTGTAGAAAAAGAAATTAAAGGTGGATTTGAAGTAAAAATTGGTCAAACAAGAGCCTTTTGCCCATTTTCACAAATGGGATTTAAACAAAAAGAAGAGCCATCTTTTTTTATTGGAAAACACCTTACCTTTATTATACAAGAATATAAAGAAGGCGGCAAAAATATCCTTGTATCAAACAAAGCAGTATTAGTTCAAGAGCATGAAAATAGCATTGAAAAACTAAAAGATACTTTAAAAGAGGGAATGGTTGTAAAAGCTACAGTTTCTTCGCTTCAAAGCTACGGAGCTTTTGTAATCATTGATGGTTTTCAAGCTCTGCTTCCTATCTCAGAGGTTTCATTAAGTAGAATTGATGATGTATCCAAGCACTTAAAAGTTGGACAGTCAATTGATGTAAAAATACTTAAAACTGATTGGGCAACTGAAAAAGTAAGTGTAAGTATGAAAGCACTTATTAAAAGCCCTTGGGACACAGCAAAAGAAAAGTATAGAGATGAAACAAAACACAAGGGAACTGTTTCAAGAATTGCTGATTTTGGATTATTTGTTACTCTTGAAGAAGGACTCGATGGTCTTGTACATATTTCAGAGATACAAAGTGCACAGGGTGGAACTAATTTGCGAAAACTGTTTAAAACTGGTGATATAATGACCGTTGTTATTCAAAGCATCGATACAAATGAAAGACGTATCTCTCTTCGCCCTGCTGTTGCAAAAGAGCAAGAAAGTGATGTTGAATACTACTTAGATAAACAAGATACAGAAGAAACCTATAATCCATTTGCAGCACTGTTAAAAAAATAAAGTTAGTTATTAATATTTTTTTGCAAAAGTCTTGCCGAACTATGATTATAATCGAGCAATAAGGCTTCATCCAGTAGGATTGAAGCCGTTTTTATATCCCCAGCCTCATACTGTATAAGTGCCATCCTATAATATACATCTGCCTTTATTGCAGAATCTTTAATATAATCTAACATTTGCTCATATAATAATAGTGCTAAATTTCTTTTTCCCGTTGCATTGTATAAGGTAGACAAATTTACAGCAGAAGTAATAGGAGTGGTTGGAGATATGGTATTATTCGGCATAAGGCGCAATAGCCACTCTTGTGCATCATCAAAGCGATTTTGTTTTAATGCTAAATATCCACCATATTCGTATTCCCAGCCTTCCATATTATCAATAGGAGTTTTTACATATTTTTCTAAGGCTTCATAATGTGAAGCATAACGTGATGTGCAATGTGTTGTAAACAAAGCATCAGCTTCGCCTATCATACCTTGAGTAAAAAAGTACCACACACTAAATTGCACTAAAACAGAATTGTATCCATATGGATCCCGGACATTTTCCTCTAGTAGCTGCCAAATATTTGCAACTTTTTGTTGCGTAGTAGTACCTTTTAATACTGAGTTCCACAGTAATTTTAACTTTTCAACTTCTAAAGCCATAGCTTTACTTTCATCAACTAACTTTAAGGTTTTCAAAGCTGCATCTATCTTATCGAGTGCATCATTTGTATCTAAGTGAGCAATTGTAGCATTATTTGACATTTGAATAGTTTGAAGGCCTTTTTCTTCCAGCAATGGAACAAAAACTGATGCAGTACTATTTGGCGTATCTAATAAGCTAAATCGGCCATATGCACTTAGCCCCTCTACATAGTCTGGAAATGTAGAAACTATATGTAATACTAGATCATTAGCTTCTTTAGCATTTCCTAATTGTTGATGATGTAAAGCAATATTATGCCATGCTATTGGATTTTCGTTTTCAAACGACTGTGTTGATTTTTCCCAAACTATTTGCGCATCATCTAGCAATCCTAATTGAACATAGGCATCAGCTAGTAAGGCCATTTCGCTTGGCGTTTGTTCAAATATTTGCAAATCTGCAATTACTTGCTCAAAATTATGTGAGTCATACGCTATCTGCGCCCAAAACCAAGGATTTTCATATACAGTAATAGTATTTGGATGATAACTAAATGATTGGACCATATTGCCCTGTAGCGCATGTACAAGTGAAGCATTACGCAAGTATGCAGTATCGCCTGTAGAATTATAAATATCAACGTAGGCTTGAACATATGTATCTGAATGATAATCTATAACAGCCTTTTCTTCACCTTCTTTTTTTTTGCTGTTTACTTCTAATAGTTCTTGTTGATCAACTTTAAATCGAAGTTCTGCATAAAGAGAGCCATATTCTCCACCTTCAAGCTTTTGAGCATACGCAAGTGCTTTTTCATAGTTTTTTTCTACAATAAGCATGTGAGTATATACGGCTAAAATTTCTTGATTTTCAGGATGTGTATCTAGTATGTCTATAAGTTGATCTTTAGCAAAATCGTCTTTTTGAAGAATAAGTGCTCGCCTCACAACCCCAAGCGTTTCTGAAGGGCTTCGAATTGTTTTAGCTATTTTTTTTAATGACGACCAAGCTCGATTATAGTCACCGATAGCTATTAGAGAGTCAACCTCGGAGAGTCTTTCATCGATTGACTCTCCGACTGAGCTAAATGTACATGAAAATACTAAAGAAATGATTACAAAAAGAAATATGGAACGTTTAATAATGCGTATACAAAAGGCGCTCATGGGCGTTCGTTATTAGGTATTCTCGGCTGACCCTTTATCAGAGCCATGAGCCGATTGAATAGCTCCTAAAACCCCATTGATAAAGCGAAATGAATCATCAGTCCCAAATTCTTGAGATATATCAATCGCTTCATCAATTGTTATTGAAGGGTGTATATCTTTTTGATACAACAATGAATACACACTAATTCTCAAAATTGCAACATCAACTTTGTTAAGACGAGAAAAATCCCAATTCACTAAGTGTTTTGAAATAATCTCGTCAATCTCTTCTAGGTGATCAAGTGTACCTTGTACAATTATTCTTGAAAAAGCAAGACCTTCATCACCCATGCGGTCCAAAAGGGCAGAAGAAGCCCATGCAAACTCTAAAATATTTGAGGAATCTACTGCTCCTGTTTCCCAAGCATATAATGCTTGAAAAGCTAAAATTCTTCCCTTTCGGCGTGCCATATACCTACCAGTCTAACAATGCATTAAGAGCTGAATCTGTCTTAAGCATTTGATAGTTTTCGCTAGTGCGAAGTGATTCAGTTACTTCTGCTACTACTGTTGCAAAAGCACCTGCTTGTTTTTGTTGTGATAACTGTGAGCGAATATATTCATATACTGTTACAGTTGTATCAGGTTGCACAACATCGTCTAAGTTTAGGAGCTTAGCTCCGTATTTTTCTTGAATAACATAAAATTGGAAATCTGTTTGTGTTTCTGTAACATCTTCAAAATGTCCAACATTACGTGTAAATAAGGTTAGCAATGTATCATAATCCATACCAAGTTGCTGAGCAGCTAATGTGCCCTTACTTAAATACATATCGCCTGCTTGAAATCCTGCAGTTGGTTGTTGCATTCGTAATCGTAGCTCATCATATGTTACCTTGCCTGATTTTAGCTCGCTATGTAATTCACCAGCAAGTTTCTTTGCAGCGGCTGCATCACTTCCCTTAGGAACAACTACTAAAAACAATTTTAGAATATCGTTTTGCACAAAGGAGGCTTTATTTATTTCAAAAAATGATCGAATTTCAGCATCAGTTACATTTGAATTTTGTTGTAGTTCAGCTTGCTTTTCTGATACTACGTATTGTTGTGCAATGAGCTGAGACTTAAAGTAGTCTTTATATTCATCTAAATCCATGCCTACTTGCATTTGGAAGTATTCATTAAGAGACATTCCACTTTGAGATCGTACTATTTCTGCAAATTGCTGTTCAGTAACATTTGCACCTACTTGAGCTGAAATTGATTGCAAAAATGCTTGATCTACCATTGAATCGGTAATGTTAATTCCTGCTTTTGTTGCAGCTTGTACAACTAGCCTTTCATCAATCATCGAATCAAGTATCTCTTTTTTTTGCTCTACAGTAAAATCAGCAACACCGCTTTGCTTTGCATATGTTGCAACTCTGTCTTTTAATTGTTTTAGTGTAATAGACTCTGTTTTGTTTAGCTTAATTGTAACGAGCGGTTGCAAGTCATTTTGAGCAAAAACAAAAGACAGTGAACTTACAGCAACAATACATAACGCCATAAATCGTTTCATTCTTCTCTTCCTTATCTACTTTTCTATATACATCCACCTAGGACAGAAACAATCGAATTCTAAAATAGTTACAAAAAAATTAGTTAATAATAGCTCGAATTCGACGCACTCCTGCAGAAGATGATTGTTCCTTTTGAATTTTGAATGTTCCTATTAAGCCTGTTGACTCTACATGAGGCCCACCACAAACTTCTTTTGAAAAATTACCAACAGAGTAAACTTTAACTTTTTGCTCATATTTTTCACCGAACAATGCTTTTGCTCCAGCTTTTTTGGCTTCTTCAATATCCATAACTTCCATAGTAACAGGAAGATCTGCTTTAATTTGTTCATTAACAATGTCTTCAACTTGTTGAACTTCTTCTTTAGTCATAGGTTGTCCATGAGTAAAGTCAAAGCGCATACGCTCAGCTGTAATGTTTGAACCTTTTTGAGCTACACCATCACCTAATACATTTGTTAAAGCTTGGTGTAAAAGATGCGTTGCGGTATGATACTTGGTGGTTTGTTCTGAATGATCAGCTAAACCTCCCTTAAATACTTGTTCACTTCCAGCTCGTGATAATTCTTGATGCTTTTTAAATGCTTCATCGAAAGCTTCTCTGTCAACAGTAAAGCCATTTTCAGCTGCAAGCTCTTCAGTAAGTTCAATCGGAAATCCAAATGTGTCATATAAACGGAATGCTACTCGTCCTGGAATTACTTTTTGCGGGTTTCTCATTAAATTAGGTAAAAGTTTTTCGAATTCTGCTTCACCTTTTTTAAGTGTATCTAAGAATTTTACTTCTTCCGCTCTAAGAGCATCAAAAATCTCTTGTTTTTTTTCTTCAAGTTCAGAATATGCAATCTTAAAATTGTCGATAACGACTTGAGCTGGTTTTACTAAAAACTCTCCATCAAGGCCAAGCTTTTTACCGTGTCGAACACTTCGACGAATAAGTCGTCGTAAAACATAGCCTGCTCCCACATTTGAAGGAAGCACTGATTTAGGATCTCCTAAAATAAACACAGAAGCTCGAAGGTGGTCACAAATAATGCGCATTGAAGTATCAGCTACTTCATCATCGCCATATTTTTTGCCTGTTAATTCTTCTAAACTATTTAATATTGGTCTAAAAACCTCTGTATCGTACACAGATTTTTTACCTTGCAGCATAGCAACGGTACGTTCAATTCCCATACCTGTGTCTACACATTTTCTATCAAGTTTTGTATAATTACCATCTTTGTCTTTAAAGTATTGCATAAAAACATTGTTCCACATTTCTATGTACTTTCCACAAGAACATCCTGGCCGACAGTCGCTACCACAAGATGAAAGCCCTGTGTCGTAGAATATTTCTGTATCTGGACCACATGGACCTGTTTCACCAGCAGGACCCCACCAGTTGTCTTCACGTGGTAAAAAATAAATTCTTTCTCGTGGAATACCTAAATTCGCCCATAAGTCAGCAGATTCATCATCGCGAGGAATTCCTTCTTCACCTTCGAATACTGTTACTGATATTTTATCAATTGGAATGTTAAGCCATTGTTTTTCTGTTAAAAACTCAAAGCTCCAATGAATTGATTCATTCTTAAAGTAATCGCCCAAAGACCAGTTACCAAGCATTTCAAAGCAGGTAAGATGGGATGAGTCCCCAACAGAATCAATGTCACCTGTACGTATACACTTTTGATAATCGCATAAACGGTTACCTGCAGGATGGGGTTCTCCCATTAAATATGGCACCAATGGATGCATACCAGCAGTTGTAAATAGTACCGTTGGATCATTTTCAGGAATTACAGATTTACCTGAAATTTCAGCGTGTTCTTTTGTCTTAAAAAATTCTATAAATTTTGATCTTAATTCGTTTGCAGTCATACAGGATATAGTATGATATGACACGTGTCATTGTCAAGTGGTTAGTACGTAAAAAACACACTTGTTAGAGAAAAACGACACATATATAGAAAAGTATTGCACATAAACACAATTTTTATTACAATCATAGTAACAACTATGAATAAAGCATTAATACATGAATCTATAGAAAAACTTACTCAATGTAGCTTTTCGCGTTCAAGCGGAAAGGGTGGGCAAAATGTAAACAAGGTAAATACAAAGGTTTTTGCAAGCATTCCACTCGACGCTATAGAAGGATTAACAGAAAGCGAACGCATTCAAATTAGAAGCCGCCTAGCATCACATATTAATAAAAACGGTGACTTTTTTGTCTCGGTACAACAAGAACGCAAGCAAGACTTAAATAGAAAAATAGCATTACAATTAATTGAATCAAAAATAACTACTGCAGGTAAAATAGTACCACAGCGAAAAAAAACAAAAATACCAAAGGCAATAAACGAAAAACGCTTACAAAAAAAACGGCTTACCGCACAAATTAAGCAATTACGCTCAAAAATATGGTAAGCCGATACGTTTTACTGGCAAGGACTTGTTTTTCTTACTCGCTACGCTTCTTAAAGCAGGGTGCACAGCGAGCTATGACAATCAAATGTCATTTATTTACTTGTCATGTTAAGTATTCCACTCCAATTTTCTGGAACACCTTTTTTAATAAATTCTTCACATCTTGCAACAAATGCTTCAGAAGGTCCATCGTGTGCATACACTTTTAATGCTTCTTTGAACACTTTTTTCGCTTCTGAAAACTTTTTCTCAAGATATAGGTCTAGGCCTTTATGGAAAATATCAACACATTCGATTTGTTCCTTTGATAGTTCGCCTTTTATACCAACAATATTATATAATTGCACAGGGGTTGTTCGCCCAACTACCCGCACCTTATCTAAACGTCGAGCTAAAAGTTCTCCTGCATGAGAGCCTGAATTTGCAGCTTCCCATGTTGTTTCAGAAACGAGAATCCAAGAATTGTAAGATTTATTTACACCTTCTAGGCGAGCGGCAAGGTTAACATCGTCACCCATCATAGTGTAGTTCATCTTTTTTTGAGTTCCCATGTTTCCAACAACAATATCGCCAGTGTTAAGCCCTATTCGAGTTTTTATTTCAATAGGAGATTTCCCATCAGCAACAAGCTGCTCATTTATCTCTTTAAGGTCTGCATTTACCAATTCCTCTGCTTGTTTCATTCGTATTGCTGAAACACAAGCACGCCATGCATGGTCTTCCATTGGGATAGGTGCACCAAAGATAGCAACTATGGCATCCCCAATATACTTGTCGATAGTACCACGTTGATCGAGTATTTCATCACTAAGCGCTGTAAGATAATTATTTAAGATATCAACAAGTTGCGTCGCAGATAATTGTTCAGAAAAAGATGAAAATGCTTTAATATCGGAGAATAATGCGGTAACATTTCTTTCTTCACCACCAAGCTCAGGTTTAACACCACTAGCTACAATTTCTTCAACTACATCATCAGATAAGTATGTTTCAAATGATTGTCTCAAAAGTTTTTTATCACTTTCTGATGTAGCGAAATACCAAAGGAGGATTCCAACATAGGCAAAAATAACACAGAATAACGTTGATACAAGAGCTATATAAACATTAAAATAAATACTTACTACCCCAACAATTGGAACGCTTAAAATTGTTATAACCCCTAAAACATGTCTTGCACCAGTATTAACTTTGCTTGCTGTAATTGCATAACAAACGAGTAAAAACAATGAGAATAGAATTGTAAAAATTCTTGGCATAGGAAGAATAAAATCTTCGTTCATTATTGTGTTATAAATATTAGCGTGGGTTCCTACATTCGGGTACTTTCCTTCAAAAGGAGTTGTTCCAAGGTCGGTAGAGTTACTTGCAGTATGACCGACTATAACAAAAGAACCATCGTATACCGATTTAAGCGATGCAAACAGCTCATTGTATAAATCTAGTTGAGTTTCAAAACCATCAAATTTTTCACTAATATCTTCTTTTAGCAGAGCCATTTCTACCATATTTTCTTCTGTTACAATACTATCCAAAAGAGCAAAAATTTCATCTTGATAATATGGATTTTTTAGCTCAGAACAAAAGTCAAAAAACTCTGCGCGCCTGGTAAGATAGTCATCATATCTAGGATCATTTCTTGTATTTTCAACAGACATATCTTCCATCAACATTTTCTTTGTTGCTGTAAGATCATCGTAAAATGATAATAAATAGTTTGCAGCATCATAATATGAAAGAAAACCTTGAGATGTTCCTAATCTAAAACTTGCAATGCTTGTTAAATAGCCAATTAAAGATTCTTCCATTTCATCGATATTGTGCAAAAACAATACTGATTCATTTTTAAAGCTTTCTTGAAATGTGTCCGAAATCCAGTTTACTAAAAACCGTCCATCGCTATCTAAAGGAATTGTTATATCGCGGCGAGTTTCTTCCCCTGGATATAAAACATCTTTTACAATAAGAGAGTTATTTGTTCTTTCTAGAGTGTCACTGTCAAAGGTGTATAAAAGTGGAGCAAATACAAGTTGAGCAATGTATTTTCCCTCTGTTTCATGCAAAAGCTCTACTCGCCTTCTTGTACCGTCAGAGTCAAGAATAATATTTGTAAACCCTGCCCCGTCTGAAGCTTTCATTAACTTTTCAATGGCAGGAGTCATTTGTCTAACAGGCTGAACCCTTGAGTCATTTTCCATTGCTTCAAGTAAGTCTTTTTCATCTAAAGGGTCGGCATGATCTCGTAATGAGCGATAATTTTCTTCAGCAATTACATTTTCACCAGGTTCGGTTATATTACTAAGTAATAGTTCTTCTCTTACATACCGTTCATAGTCCTTATTTGTAATAGCTAAACCAACGTTACCTGCATTAATAGTTAACCAAGAGTTTCCAAAAAAGTGAAGTGCTTGTGCAAAATACAAGTCATTGTCTCTAGATACTTCTGTTTGGATTTCACTTTCGAGTAAATCAAAGGCAGGAACAAGTCCATCAACAATAAGATCTTGTGTTACTTCGCCAACATATTCAATTGGAAGCTGCCCAGATGCAATAACATCGGAAAAATCATAAAAAATTGCGCTTATATCTTCTTCTGCACTTGCAAGAGTTTCAGGTAGTTCTTCATAATATCCTTTTGTATTTAAACCTCGAACAGATTCAGATAAATACTCAATATCAAAACTTACCTGCTCTGCACCAAGCTCTCTCATTCGAATAATTGCATCTGCTAGAACATCTCTTGGCCAAGGAAAGGTACCCTCAACAGCAATCGCAGCATCGTCAATAGCAGCAATAACGATATCACTTCTTTCTTCTGTATCTGGTTTTACACTTAGTAAAACATCGTATGCTTTTAGCTCAAGTATATCAAGCCACCCTATACGAGAGATAAAACCTACAACCAAAAAAACAAAAACTGAAATAAGTAACTCAGGATACTTTCTCCAGAATTTCTTTTGCTTTTTATTTAATTTTTGTTGCTTTTTCATATAATATAGTATATCATATAAACACATATAGTAAAGGAGAAATAATGAAAAAAACTATCATTTTTATAACCTTTTTTACTTTTTTTTGCGCAGGGATTTTTGCCCAATCTGCAGAAAAAGTAACAGAAATGCTTGAAACTGACACGATAACACTTGAAGACATTGCATATTTTGCATCCATCTACTTAGACCTTATAGGGGATGAAACACAAGACAACATTGCGCTTTCTACATTAGAAAATCATGTTGACCTTTCAAAAATAACAAACAGAGAAGAAGGATTAACATACACTGATTTTGCTTATTTTTGTACTCAGGTTTGGAATATCAAAGGTGGAATAATGCTTCAAATAACTAATGCACCAAGATATGCATACCGCGAGCTTCGAGCAAAAGGGTTTATTAAGCCAGAAGTATTCCCTAATGACCATATTGCAGGCTTTGAAGCACTTAAAATTATGACAGATTGTATTGATTATTCATTAGCACACAATACCATTGACTTAGAATCTTTTGCAGCAGCTTCTACAATAGATTTTGAATCAGTTATCTCACGATAAAAAGGAAAAAACATGAAAAAATATATTTTACATATTCTTATTATCATTTCGTTTGTTGTTTCGCTTAATGCTTATTCATGGGAAGGCTTCATTGATGCGGGGGTAGATATAACTGGACCATCAGATGAACTTTCTTTAGAAAATACTGACGCATTAAGCCTCTCTTTTATCGCACCTTTAGGAGACAATAAAACAACAATTTTTAGCACAAAGGGTTCGTATGAATTTGGTTATTCAAAGTCATTATCAGAAAGTACCGATGCTGAAATAACGCACCTAGTAGACTTAGAACTATTAAAGTTTAGCATTCCATTGCAAACAACAGATAATTCATCCATGGGGCTAGACATTGGACGTTTTTTTATAAGCGATTTAACTGGAATTATTCTTAGCCAAGCATCTGATGGTGTAAAATTAGGTTATGCAAGCACGAGCATGAATCTTAGTGCTTATGTTGGGTTTACAGGTTTATTAAACGCTCATACTGTAAGTATAAATGCTGCCCCCAATGAAAAAATTCTTTCAGATGCGTATACATTTGCAGCACCTTTTATACTAGTGAATGTATCAACACAGTTTCCACAGCTTTTTGCAAACCAAGACTTAGTAGCAGAGATTTTTGTAGCACTTGATGTAGGCAATGGAGATGTGGCAGATAATAGGCTTTATACAACAGCTGCATTAACAGGACCTTTTGTAAATGACAAGTTTTTTTATGTATTTTCAACATCACTTGGGCTAGTTCAAGACACACAAGAAGAATGGGCTGCAACAAATTTAACTACATTTGAGCTTTCAACATTTTTACCATTTGCATCATCACTTCTTTCATGGAAAACAGTTTTTGCAAGCGCAAGTGAGAATGCAAATTTCCAAACATTCACAGTTAATACAGCTACTTTAGACGATTCACTAGAATATGCAGGCCATGTTAAAACAGGTATAGTATCAACTTTCCGACCTATTGATAGCTTATTATTCTTAATTGAGCCAAATGTTTTACTTAATGTTATGGATGAACAAAAAGACAAGGGCTATGCAGGCTTTCAATGGTTAGCATCAAGCCGCTGGAACGCAACATCAGATTTACAACTAGTATTTTCTGCAGGACAGTTTCTTTCAGCTGAAGAAGGGATTGATCCTAACTTAAAAGCAGAAGTTAAACTATCTTTTGCTTTTTAATAAATAAAACTAATTTACCTGTTTTATTGAATTAGTTTTATCAACGAGTTATATTATGGTATAGCAAGTTTAGTATTTTGTATTTAAATATATATGCAATTGCATTTTGGAGGTTTTATGAATCTTAACGTAAAAAAAGTATTACTTATTTTTGTAGTTTTATGCATATCATGCGTAGCTGCATTTTCACTTGAAGGAACAGTTACATCTGTATCAGGAAAGGTAGAAATACAAACTTCATCTGGATGGGCTCCATTACAAGCTGGAGACACAGTAAGTTCTGGCTTAATTATTTCGACAGGCTTTAGATCTCAAGCTGTTTTACAAGTGGCAGGATCAAAAATTATTGTAAACCAATTATCACGCATCACTCTGGATCAATTAACAGAAACCAATGATGCACACGAATCAGAAGTTTTTCTTGATTTAGGCTCAATTAACGCTGATGTTAAAAGTGCCCAAAACAAAAGGGTTGGTTTTGTTGTAAATACACCAGTTGCAACTGCGTCTGTTCGTGGAACAAATTTTGACTCTGGAACAGAGACTATAGTTGTAAATTCTGGATTAATTGCGTTCTCTGGAGCAAAGGGACTTCCTGTTAATGTTCCAGCTGGAAACTCATCAGAAATAAAAGCTGATGGTACACCAAGAAAACCTTTCTTAAATAAGGTTCAAGCTTCATTAGGTCAAGGCGCTTCAGGAGATGATAACATGTTACCATCTATATCTGCGGCAGCTCTAAATGCAGTAACTTCAGCAAAAAGCCCAGTACTACAAACAGCAAGCGTAGTAGTAACTTTTTCTGCTGACTAATTGATATACTATCAATCAAAAAGGCTATCATCACATAATGTGAACTGATAGCCTTTTTTTATGCGCCTAATAAAAACTACAGAGCATTATCTAAGTTTAAAGCTTCAATATCCTTAAAATATTTTACTGTTCCAACTTTTAATTCATCAGTTGCATCATCATCACAAACAATAACAGCTTTGCTATGCATTTGAAGGCAGCTTATTGTCCACATTTGTGTAATTCCTTGTTCAACAGCATGTGACAAAGCTCTTGCCTTATTATGACCTGTAATTAGTACCAACACTTCTTTAGAAGCCATAACAGTACCAACGCCAACAGTAAGGGCTGTAGTTGGAACCTGTGTTATATCACCACCGAAAAATCGTGAGTTAACCAAAATGGTGTCTCTTGTAAGTGTTTTAACACGAGTTTTTGATGTTAAAGAGGATCCAGGTTCATTAAATGCAATATGGCCATCAACCCCTACACCACCCAGGAAAAGATCAATTCCGCCAAAATCTGAAATAGCTTTTTCATATGCATTACATTCTGCTTCTAAGTCTCGAGCTAAACCATCAAGAATATGTACATTTTCTTTTTTTATATCAACATGATTAAAAAAGTTTTCCCACATGAAATGGTAATAACTTTGAGGATGTTCTTTTGGCAGCCCAACATATTCATCCATGTTAAATGTTACAACATTTTCAAAGCTTACCTTACCTGCTTTATACAAGTCAATTAAAGCTTTATACGTACCCAAGGGAGTACTTCCCGTTGGAAGACCGAGAACAAAAGGTTTTTTTGCTGTCGGTGAAGATTCATTAATTCTTGCTGCAATATGGTTCGCTGCCCACACAGAACATTTATCATAATCATTTTGAATTATCAGTCGCATAGTATCTCCTTATATTTTATGACTTACATTATATCTTTTTTAACACTTCCGCCTTTTACAACTAATAAGGTGTTAAAATATTTATCAAATACAACTATATCTGCATCAAAACCTGGAACTAACATTCCTTTTTTCTTATAATTCATAATTGATGCAGGACTTGATGTAGCGAGCTTAACAGCATCAGAAATAGGAAAACCCCAATTAACTAAGTTGTTTACACCTTTTATCATTGTTAGCGCAGATCCTGCTATTACGTCATCACTTACTTTATGAAAACTTCCATCTTTAAACACAACTTCATCGCCATTTGCATATAGAGTTTCTTCATTTGACTGTGTCGGTGTTAAGGCATCGGTTACTAAGACTATCTTTTCTAATGCCTTGTCGCGTGTTAAAAGTTTAATTAGATCGGGATGAATATGAACCCCATCTGCAACAATTTCGCATGACATTTCATGATGGATAAGGATTGCACCAACTGCACCTGGGTTTCTATGATGCATTTGACTCATTGCATTGTAAAGGTGTGTAGAGTGAAGTATACCCGCTTGCATTCCCTCTACCATGTTTTCATAATTTGCATCAGTATGACCTGCTTGTAACACAATCCCCTTTTGTAAACATGACAATGCAAGATAGCGCATTTTTTTTACTTCTGGAGCAACAGTCATATTTACTATATGACCTTCTGAAGCTTCCCACAGCCGTTCCATAAGATCGAGATCTACTTCTTGTACCGTTTCTGGGCGCTGCGCTCCAAGTTTTTTTGGCGAAAAGAAGGGGCCTTCTAAATGGATTCCCATTATTTCAGCACCTTCTTCTTTACCCATAGCAGCTACAATTGCTTTTATATTTTTTATCATCTCTTCTTCAGATGATGGATACATAGTTGGATTAAATCCTGTTACTCCATATTGCACTAAGTCTTTTGACATTTGAAGCATTGCTTCGGTAGTACAATTATCAGTTCCATTCCCTTTAAATCCATGAATATGTGTATCAATAAATCCTGGAGAAATAAAGGCACCTTTGACATCTATTAAGCGAACAGATGCATCAAATGTTCTTTTTTCAAATCTTCTTTGAGAAAAAACATCGGCAATTATTCCATCTTTAATATATACAGCACAGTTGTCCATCTTTGAAAAACCAGTAAGGACAGTGCCATTATATAAACATAATTCCACTGTATAACCTCCAGATGCATATGATTAAAGTATGCTCTTTAATCATATGCTCATCATCTAAAGTATACTCCATTTTTTTTTAGAAGTATAGTAGTAAAATCAATCTTTTTCAGGAATTACTGCATTTTTTTTAGGTATAACTAAATTGAGAAGAATCCCAACTAAAGTAGCCAAGGCTACACTACCTAATGAAAATTTAAAGTCGGAACCTACATTGAATTGAAGCATTCCACCACCAATACCAATAACCATTACAACTGATGATATTGTTAAATTTCTTTTATCTTTATAGCAAACTCCACTTTCTACTATTGTTCTTAATCCACTTGAAGCAATTAAACCATATAGTAACATAGAGATACCACCCATAACAGGCCCTGGAATTGTTTGAATAATAGCACCAAATTTTTGAATAAATGAAAGAATTATTGCAAAAACAGCTGCACCACCAATTACCCATACGCTATACACTTTTGTAATAGCCATTACACCAATGTTTTCCCCGTATGTTGTATTTGGAGGACCACCCCAAAGTGAGGCCCAAGTTGTTGCTAAACCATCACCAATAAGTGTACGGTGAAGTCCTGGGTCTTTGTAAATATCTCTACCTACAACTTTTGAAGTAATAAGAGTATCGCCTAAGTGCTCACAAATAGTTGCTAGCGAAACAATTAAAAATGTAAGAATTGGCACAAAGCTAAATTTAGGAAGCGCAAAGGTTGGTAGTCCAAGCCATGATGCTTGTTTTATAACTGTAAAATCAATAAGGTCGTATGCAGGGAAAAAGGCACCCATTATAAGAGTAAACACATATCCACCAACTAAACCAATTAAGATTGAAATAGTGCTAAAAAAGCCTTTTAAGAAAATACTTGCAACAACAGCTATTCCTAGTGTTACCGCTGCAATTGAAAGATACACAAGTGAGTAATTCCCATTACCATCATACATTGCAGATGACATTGCAGTTGGCGCTAAATTAAGACCAATAACAATAATTACAGAACCAATAACTACAGGAGGAAGAGCTTTATCAAGCCAAGATGTACCTGATACCCTTACAATACTTGCTACAATCATGTAAAAAATACCAGTACAAAATGCACCACCTAAAGCGTATGCCATACCATAAGTGCTAGATATTCCAATAAGTGCTGGAATAAAAGCAAAAGATGATCCCAAGAAAGCTGGAACCTTAGCTCCTGTTACAAGGATATACAACAATGTTCCTGTTCCTGCTGTAAATAATGCAGTAGATGGACTTAAG
This sequence comes from uncultured Treponemataceae bacterium, assembly GCA_964370725.1. Lineage (GTDB taxonomy): Bacteria > Spirochaetota > Spirochaetia > Treponematales > Treponemataceae > CAYJFX01. The sequence goes on along the minus strand of CAYJLQ010000001.1, from coordinate 7,261 downwards.
CCTGTTAACAATGGAACAAGAATTGTTGCTCCAAACATTGCAAAAACATGTTGAAAGCTTAACGGTATCCAACGTCCTAATTTTGGGCGATCTGCTGGCCCTAAATACTCATGTGTACTCACTAGTACCCTCCAAATATTAATCTATGTGCAACCCATAAGTTACACCAATGTTCATAAGCAAAAAAATAGCATTCTATTAAATAAAATAGAATGCCTCAATTCATATGCACTGCTAACGGTATAAATTTATGACTTTTAAAAATTGCTTTTTCAATTCCAAAGTACTCAATTGTAAATCTATCTTGTTTCCCAGGGAAAGAAACAATAGCAAAGCTAGGTGGTAAATTTGAGCGAGATCTTGAACAGCTACCTGGATTCAACAGCAATGTTCCACCAACCTCTTCCCAATGAGTTCGGTGAGTATGCCCAAAAAAAGCCATATCAGAATCAACAGCATGAGATGCCGCTAATAATGTATCTGTTCCCATATCCACTCTATAATGATCGCCGTGTGTAACAAAAACGCCTCGCCCAGCTATGGTACAATTTACTTTGGTAAGAAGTGAATACTGAATAAAAGCTTCACTTTCTTCATCGCTATCTAAACGCAACGAATATTCAGAAGAGTCACCATTCCCTCTAACTGGTATAACAACTGGAGGAATAGCATTTTTAAGTTTATCATCATCACAGGCTAACTCAAAGCAGGTTAAAAAATCACAAAAGCCATCACCACAAAAAACTAATGCATCGCAACCTTCTCCATGCTGTAAAATTATGTCTGATACCACTTCATAATATCCATGACTATCACCTAAAACAAGGAGTCTTGCTGATTCTTGTTGCTCTAATTTTTTTATATCTTCTATTGAGCCTATTAGTGTTGATTCTTGTTGCATTAATGTATTCATATTACCCCTTAAGCCCCTGCCTCAGCATTTTCTTTTGCTGTTAGAACATAGTGGTTTTCTGATCGTATACCTGTTTGAGGATCTATATATACATAAAAATTACAATTTGTTTTCTTTGCATACTCAGTACGTAAAGCAGGAACCAAAAGCCCAGATTTTGTAACTCTCTCCCAATCTAAGCCTGCGTTAATAAGTGGTGATACTACTACAAAGATGTCGCCAGGATAGGATAAGTCTATTTCACCTAAGGTTTCATACCCTTCGCGTTGTTCGGTTTGGCTTATACTATAGTCAATTACGAGTGTAGAACCAGCTTCAGTGCCTAAAATATCATCTTGCGAAAAAATTGAGAATATTTTAATGTCTTCATAAATATCTTGTAACCTTGCCAAAGCAAAATGTGTAGCATCTGGGGATCCAAGGGCTATAAGAGATGAAACTTGTGATATATCACTATTGCCAGTTTTTTCTAAAAGTATTTCACTTATATTGTCTGGAAGCAAGCTAATTCTTTCGTAGCCAAATGAAACAAAGTCGTCTGGGAATACAAAAGGAATAATAAAGCCACCATTTTGTATTAATCCGTAGGTTTCATCCAGTTGTGCTAAAAGTAAGTCCTTTTTTTCGCCTTCATTGTATCCATAGCCAAGCAAAACAACAACATATTCTTCTTGCTCATTTGTATAATGTTCTAAATTTGGTAATAGGGGATCTAAAGAGCTATCTGCATCTTTTGAGGTTTCGTTGGCAACACTCGTTGAAGAATTCTTTCCTGAGCAACTTATAAGCACAAGAGAGAGTAAAAGGATTTTCATTGTCAAGACGACTACTTTCATGTCCCTTATTCTATCAAAAAAAAGATATATTGAAAAGTAGGTTTATAGGATTTTTTATGTTGCATAGAACGTTTTTTTATGATATTGTCCTAATTGTGAATATACTATTAATTATTTTCCAACTAGTTGGAAGCCTTGGCCTTTTATTGTATGGCATGAACATGCTTAGTGATGGTATACAAAAAAGTGCTGGTAAAACAATGACGAAAATTCTCAGTGTGATTACAGGCAACCGTTTTGTAGCGGTTTTCACTGGAATGTTCATTACGATGGTGGTGCAATCATCAAGCGCTACAACTGTTATGGTTGTGTCGTTTGTGAATGCAGGTTTATTAACTTTAACCCAATCTGTTGGCGTAATATTTGGTGCAAATATAGGTACAACCGTTACCGCATGGATAGTTGCGCTTATCGGGTTTAAGTTTAAAATATCCCTTTTTGCAATACCTATTTTTGGGGCAGGTTACATAGTTTCCCACGTAAAAAAAATAGGCAAAGTAAATCTTGGCGAAACGCTAATGGGATTTGGTTTACTGTTCTTAGGCTTAGACCTGCTTTCTGGGGCTATTCCTTCTTTTGGTGCAGAGAGTGTTACTTTTTTAACAGAACTTCAAACAAGTGGCGCATTAAGTCTTTGTATAGGTGTAATTGCAGGTCTTGCAATTACAGTTCTACTACATTCATCTAGTGCATCAACTGCAGTTATATTAACCATGGCTGCAGGTGGCTTATTAAACTGGGAATTTTCAGCTTCCATGATTTTAGGTAGTAACATTGGTACAACAATTGACGCAGTATTAGCTTCTATTGGTACAAAGGTTAACGCACGAAGAGCAGCACTTGTACACGTTTTATTTAATGTTACTGGTACAGTAATTGCAATTATTTTACTTAAACCTTTATTACACTTAGTTGATTTTATTACTCCTGGGAATGTGCACGATTCAATAACACCTCACATTGCGATGCTTCACACTGTTTTTAACGCATTAAACACATTGCTCTTTTTACCATTTGTTACACAAATTGCAAACTTAACTGAAAGAGTAATTAAAGCCGGTGAAAACGATGTACCAGACAAATATACTTTCCCGTTTATTACATCAGGTACTAAAGAATCGGTAGAGCCTCACTTATTACAAGTACAGGCAGAAGTTTCGCACATGATTTCTATAGCAGTTAAAATGTTTACAAGGGCAAAAAAGGGATTTGTAGACAGAAGCGATAGGTTTATTTCTGAAAATTTTGAATATATTACAACACGAGAAGATTATGCAGATCAAATGCAAGAAGAACTTTCTGTGTATTTGGCAAAATGTTTATCGCTACCAATTACAGATACTCAACAAAACACTATTGCTACTATGGGACGAATTATTGATGAAATTGAAATTCTTACCGACCAATGTTTTAGCCTTACAGTACAATTGAAAAAAAGTATTGAAAAGAAAATGAAATTTGAAAAGTCTGATATTGAAAAAGTTGGTCCATATGTAGATTTAGTACAACAACTACTAGACCTTGCTGGTGCACACTTAAAAACGCCATTAACAGCACAAGAAATGACAATAGCTGAAAATCTTGAAGAGCAAATTGATAGCCTTAGAACAAAACTAAAGAAAACTGCTCGAAAGCGTCTTGAAGAGGGTGCTAATGTAAAAGCAGAGCTATTATATATTGACATGATTAGAACAATTGAAAAAATTGGGGATCATGCATTTGCTATTACAGAAAACCTATTTGAAAACCAACAATAGTGCTTAAAACATAAAAACCGTTAATTGAGTCAATTAACGGTTTTTTTATGCTTGTTTCAAAATAGCTTATAAGTGCATATTCATTTCTTGTGCAATTGTTGTTGTAGATTCATGCCCTGGATATACCTTTGTATCGCCAGGAAGTGTAAATAAATTTTCAAGACTTTTTTTAAGTTTTGAAAAACTACCACCAGGCAAATCGGTTCTACCATAGGCCATTTTAAAGAGCGTATCACCCGATAACAATGCCTTTTCTTTTTCATTATATAAACAAACTGAACCTTCTGTGTGTCCAGGTGTGTGTATAATGTGCCAATTAGGTGCAAATGGCAAATATTTTTCAGCATCTAAAAAAAGGTCGGCACTACACATTTTTTCATGCGTAAAGAAGTCTTTATTTTCAAAGCCTATACGTAAAAAACTTTCTGTATGAGTTTTATATCCGTTTTCACCCACATAATCGGCGTCTCCCGAATGAATGCAGACAAGAGCATTTGGAAACATTTCTTTTAAAGAAGTCAGTGCTCCTACATGGTCGAAATGACCATGTGTTAGAACAATCCCTACAAGATTCCCGTTTATTTCGTTAATTCTGTCTGCAATAAAAGAAGCATCGCCGCCTGGATCTACTACAAAGACATTTTTTGTGTTATCAGAATCAGAGGAACAAGAAACTAGGTAGGTATTTACGCCTAAAAGGCCTGTTTGAAAGCACTGCATTGAAATCATATTAGTTTTCAGAAACTCCATCTTCAACAGCTACTACTGCATCATCTTCTTTTTCTTTTTTATGCGCAAAACTAACAGTTAATTTTCTATTTCTGTAATCACTTCCGTTAATAAGCGAAATAATATTTTCAGCATCTTCAATATACACTTGAACAAATGAATAATTATCAAGAACTTTTATTTCACCAATTCTTTCTCTGTCAATTGAAGCTCGTTGAGTAATAAGGCCAATAATATCGCGTGCATATACGCCTCTATTTCTACCCATACCAATAAAAATACTAGTAGCTTTGTCTTCATCAATTGTTACCCGTGCAAAAGGTGTAGCTTCTCTTTCTGTGCGTGGAGCCATCGGTCTTTCTGAACGTGTTTTTGAAAAACTTTCATTTTTTGCTTCGCGTCTTGCGTTTCTGTCGAATCGCCCACCTTTATTAGAAAACCGGCGAGAGTTTCCACTAAAAGAGATTCCACCTGATGCCATTTCTTTGGCTAAAAATGCTGCAACATACGCACGAAGTGTAAATGGTACATTCTTTTTAAACAACTTTTTGTATTCATTTAATACTACAGGATCTTCTTCTGATTTTACTTTTTCTACTGCTTGAATCAGTAGCTCTTGAAATTGTTCCTCTAAATTGGAACTGTTGTTTTGCATTGACATGCTCTTCCTCCAAAATCACTTATAGTGTTTCATTAAGGTCTACTATAAAACCAACGGGTGTTTTTTCAAAACCGCTGCGCAGTAGAACCTTTATAAATATTTCGGGTATGAACATTTCGGGTATAATAACAATGTTAATATTACGTTTTTTTAATTCCTGCAAACAATGCATAAAAAGCTCTTTTCCTATTCCCAGTCCTCGCCATGCTGGTAAAATAAAAAATAAAGTAACTATAACAGAATTCTTTGCAGGTTCTGGAACGGGAGAAACAGAAATAACACCAGAAAAATCGGCTGCAATATTAGTGCAAATGTATGTTATTTTATCTCTCTCAAGAAGAGTTTTGTATTTTTCCCACAGTACTCGTGCAGTTATACCAAACTCGCCTTCAAAAGCATGCTCAATTGCTTGCATTGCAAGATTTTCAACTTGCAATATGTGTTCAGAATCTAGTGCTTCATTATACTCTCGAAACATAAAATCGTCGAAAATAAGATTTTCAGTTTCTTCAGGCTCACCTTCGATGCGCTCTAAGCCCCATGAATCTCTTAAAACATTATACCAATGAACAACTTTTTCTTTAAGCACCTTTTGTTTAAACGTAAACCATTGTTGCTCCACTTCAGGGTAATTTTTAAGCGTGTCCTTAAAATTACGAAAAACCCCTTTGCCAGCAAAAAGCACTTCATGCAAAGCCTCTTTTGCAAGCGGTGAATGAAGTGAAGCTACGAAATGCTCCATCACCTTAAAGCCATCTATAGACGTCCATTCTGGAACACTATAATAACGGCTAGTATCGTCGCTAGCTTCGATATCTATATCTACAACTTCTTTTTCTATAGAATCAAAAAAATTACTTTCTTTTTGATTTTCCATAGCAAAAATGAGGCTGTTCATAACTTCGTCGCTTAATTCAAACTGCATACTCGAAAAAGATTGTATCACAATTTAAGAAAATATGCAAAGGGTTTTTGATGTAAGTTTTATCCTCTTGTTAAAAATAAACTTGCAATAAATAATTTATTTCCAAAATTTTGGATTAAGAACAAATCCTACAGTGATTTTAAAAAGGTTACTATTTGTACCTGAACTTGAGCCTGAAAGTGTAATAAAATCATGGTTCTCTTTGCCTAAATTATTATATGCGCTTGTTCCTTTACTTGTAAAATATTCATAACCAATACCAAACTTTAATCCAAAGTCATTTTTCTTAAAAGGAACGTATACAGATGTTCCAACATTTAATACGGTACCACCTCTCATTTTGTCATAAAATTGCAGTGTCCGTAAATAGTGATTGTCAAGGGCGTCAACAAAAATGTACGGAAAGAATGATAGAGACACATTACATATTACATCTTTTACATAGAATATATTTTCAAATCCAACAAAAGGATACATAATTGTTTGTTCATAGGAAATCCCTGCTCCTGTTAAAGCAACCTTTGAAAGACTCTCATCCCAAAGTTGACCATCTGGCGCATATTGATAATAGCCATCGTGCGCTGTAAACATTCTGTTTTGATAAGAGAAACCTACTAGTGGCTGAATTTTATACGAATTAGTTACATTAAAGCGATATGCAACATGTAGTTTAAAAGCAAAACTCTTATCAACTGTAAGATCGTGTATTGAATATTTCGTTACTGCATCTTTTACTGAGGTTTCATAATCAAAGTCTTCCATAATCCCACTATTTAGGGGAATAGAACTTGTTAACTGAGCATTAAAAAACACTGAATTAACACGAGCATTATATATTAGATTAATTTGTGGCGTAATGTACTGCTTCCATGCGAGTTTACTAAGAACATCCCCATTTTCTTTATACACAAGCTCATTTACTACACCCATTTGGGCGTTAAAGTTTGTCTCCAAACTAAAATCATATATTTTAGCATCGCTTGAAAAGATTATACCAAATAGAGATAGTGTACATACAATAATTAGAAAATGCTTTTTATTTTTCAAAAGGGATACCCTCGTTCTTGTGCTTATACTTATATTATAATGCTATAAGTACAAAATTGATAGCTCTGAAACAATAAGTTTCTAACTTTTTATCAAATTTTACTTAGCTCTGAAACTGGCGTTTCAAGCCAGCATCCGTCATTCTGATTCTACCAGATATCTTGACGACCCACCGTCATTCTGATTCTGCCAGATATCTGGACTTTTGAAGAATCTATTTTTGCTCTGAAGCGATGCTTCGATTCTTGATAAAATTTACTGTAGCTCTGAAGCTGGCGCTTCGGGCTTTTTTCAAAATTTACTTTTTAAATTTTTTTAAGATTATTTTCTAAAAGGAATTTACGCTTGAAAGCGCAGGAACTTTTATTCATCTTCTTTTCTTGAAGAAAAGAA